>NZ_JAQOZV010000058.1:0-47986 GCF_030348125.1 Massilia sp. DJPM01 | reverse complement strand
ATTCCACACCCCATCGGGATGCTCCAGCGCCGCGTGACGGCGCCCGCGCACCAACCCGACCATATTCGTTGCGCTCAGCTTCCTCCGCGGGCGTGACGATTCACTTTTCCGCTTCCCCTCTCATCTGCCAAGCACCCTGCGTCATGCGCCAAGCCTGGTTTGCCCACTGTATCCCGCTCCGCGACTGGCGTCAGAGCGCGCGGCGATATCAACCAAGACAAGCACACAACAATGCGGCCTAGCTTGTCGCATCGCAAACACAAGTCACGCTGAATTTGCCCTGTGTTGATACTGCGCCATTTAATTCACCATCCAAGTTCGGTATATTTCTTTGAGGACAGGCTTTCGCGCCGCGCTGCGCCCATCTGGCTCCCCCAATCGCACGCTGAAAGGTCACCGACCATGTTCAAGAATCTGACGATCAAGGCCCGCCTCATTTTCGTCATCGCGGTGCTCAGTGTGATTTCCCTGCTCATCGGCTTGCTCGGCTTGCGCAACCTGAGCGTGACCAACGCCTCGCTCAAGACGGTGTACGAAGACCGCCTGGTGGCGGTGGGCATGCTGGCCGAAGTGCTGACCGAGATCCAGCAAAACCAGACCGCCCTGTCGAAAGCGGTCAGCGCCGACCCGGCCGGCCTGGGTGCGGTGGCCGACGAGGTCGACCAGCGCGTGAAGGTCGTCACCACCGTGTGGGGCGAATATATGCAGACCTATCTGACCCCCGAAGAAAAGATCATCGCGGCCAAGTTCGTGGCCAGCCGGGAAGCGTTCGTGGCGCAGGGAATCAAGCCGACCCTGGCCGCGTTTCGCGCCAAGGACGCGCCAGCCGCTGTCGCCCTGGTGAACGGCGCGCTGACCCAGACCTTCCAGCCGGTGCGCGAGAACATGAATGCGCTGATCAAGTACCAGCTCGGCGTCGGCAAGTCCGAGTATGCGGAAGCCACGGCGCGTTTCGAGACGGCGCGCGCGCTCGCCATCGGCCTGATTGTCGTTAGCGCCGCACTCGGCCTGCTGATCGGCGCCGCGCTCATTCGCGGCATCTCGCGCTCGATCGCCGAGGCGCTGCGCTTTGCCAACAGCATCGCCGGCGGCAATCTGACCGGCACCGTCAAGATCGAATCGAACGACGAAATCGGCCAGCTGCTCACGGCGCTGCAAAAAATGAACGACAGCCTGGTCGACGTGGTGCGCCAGGTGCGCCAGGGCACCGATACGATTTCCGTCGCCTCGTCCGAAATCGCGGCCGGCAACCAGGACCTGTCGAGCCGCACCGAGGAGCAAGCCAGCTCGCTGGAGGAAACCGCATCGTCGATGGAAGAACTGACGTCCACCGTCAAGCAGAGCGCCGACAACGCGCGCCAGGCCAGCACCCTGGCCGCGACGGCATCGGACGTGGCTACCAAGGGCGGTAACGTGATCGGCAACGTGGTCGATACGATGGGCCGCATCAATGAGGCCAGCAACAAGATCGTCGACATCATCGGCGTGATCGACGGGATCGCGTTCCAGACCAATATCCTGGCCCTGAACGCGGCGGTGGAAGCGGCGCGCGCGGGCGAGCAGGGACGCGGGTTCGCGGTGGTGGCGAGCGAGGTGCGCAACCTGGCACAGCGCTCGGCCCAGGCGGCCAAGGAGATCAAGGGCTTGATCGGCAGCTCGGTCGAGCAGGTCGAGGCGGGCAGCAAACTGGTAAACGACGCGGGCAGCACGATGGACGATATCGTCCAGAGCATCCGCCGGGTGACCGATATCATGGGCGACATCGCGGCGGCCAGCCAGGAGCAGACCCTGGGGATCGAGCAGATCAACCAGGCGGTCACGCAGATGGACCAGGTGACGCAGCAGAACGCGGCGCTGGTGGAAGAGGCTGCGGCGGCGTCCGAAGCGATGCAGGACCAGGCGCGCCAGCTGGCCGCCGTGGTCAGCGTGTTCAAGCTCAATGCCGGCGCCGCGCTGGCATCGGCGCCACGGCAAATGGCGGCGCGCAGCGCGTCCAAGCCGGTGGGGCGCGCGCCGGTGAAAAAGCAGCTGGGCAGCGCTACGCCGGCCGAGGATTGGGAAGAGTTTTAAACGACGCTATCAGCGCCGTCCGAACATCATCCATTCACCCAGCAAATTCTTGGCCGGGTTGAATGTGTCGAGCAAGCCAAGCGACAATCCCAGCAGGGCCTGCCCCGGCCCCTCATGCGCGAACGCGCGCGCCATGCTATCGGTCAGCTCCACCACCAGCTTGCGGTCGCTCTGCCGCTCGCTGGCGAACGCGCTCACGGCCGCCGGCCCCGCCTCGCGTACCAGCAGCCGCGCCAGCACGGCCGCATCGCGCAGCCCCAGGTTCAATCCCTGTCCCGCCACCGGATGCAGGGTCTGCGCCGCATTCCCGATCGCCACCGTACGCTTGGTGGCAGCCGGTTCGGCATTGAGCCCGAGCGGATAGGCACTGCGCGCGCCAGTTGCGGTAAACCGTCCCAGGCGCTGCCCGAACGCCTCGCCCAGCTGCGCCAGGAAAGCCGCGTCATCGAGCGCCAGCAATGCCTGCGCGCGCTCCGGCCGCACGCACCACACCAGCGCATACTGATGGCCATCGGCGCCGTCCTGCGGCAGCAGCGCCAGCGGCCCTTCGCCGGTAAAGCGCTCGTACGCGCGATGCGCAAGCGGCGCGCTGGCGCTGACGCGCGCAATCACCGCCGTCTGCCGGTAGTCGTGCGTGCGCGACCTGGCATCCTGCTCGCCGAACACGCCGCCCTCGGCCTGCACCACCACCGCCGCATCCAGCGCGCGGCCGTCGTCCAGGGTCAGCCCGACGCCATCGGCACGCTCCGCATGGCCGGCCACGCGCGCCGGCCGCATCGCCACCACGCCGGCGCGCTCGCACGCCGCCGACAGGGCCGACACCAGGTCGCCGTAGCGCGCCACGTAACCGAGTGCCTCCACGCCATGCTCGCCGCGGTCGATCAGGCTGCGCCCGAAGTGGCCGCGGCGCGATACATGGACCTGGTGGATGGCGCTGGCCGGCAGCGGCCAGGCGCCGATCTCTTCCAGCAGCAGGCGGCTGCCATACGACAGCGCGATCGAGCGCGGGTCGCTCATTGCCGTACCCAGCGCCTTGGCGTCGATCAGGCCAATCCGCGCGCTATCCATGCCGCGCCGCGCCAGCAGGGCGGCCAGTGCCATGCCGACCGGGCCGGCGCCGCAGATCGCCACATCGAACGTTGTGTGTGTGTTGTCCATCAGGTCCGCATCAGTTGTTCAATATCGTCCGCCAGTTTGGGGGCGCAAGCGCTCAGGATCGTATGCCCGCCCGGGGTGAGCAGCACGTCGTCCTCGATGCGGATGCCGATGTGCCAGAACTGTTCCGGCACGCCGTCCGCCGGACGCACGTAGATGCCCGGTTCGACCGTCAGCACCATGCCCGCCTGTAGCGGGCGCGATGGCTTGCCATCCACCGTGACGTCGCGGTAAGCGCCGGCATCGTGCACGTCGAGGCCCAGCCAGTGGCCGGTGCCGTGCATGTAGAACTGCTGGTGCGCGCGCTCGGCGATGACGTCGTCGACGCCGCCGAATTTGCCCTTGTCCAGCAAGCCCAGGTCGAGCATGCCCTGCGCCAGCACGCGCGTGGCGGCGTCGTGGATGTCGCTGTATTTCTGGCCGGGCCGCAGCACCGCCAGCGCCGCCTCCTGCGCTGCCAGCACCAGCTCGTACAGCATCCGCTGCGGTCCGCTGAAGCGGCCGTTGACGGGGTAGGTGCGGGTGATGTCGGCGGCGTAGCTGTCCAGTTCACAGCCGGCGTCGATCAGCACCAGGTCGCCATCGCGCGTTTGCGCGTTGTTGGCGTTGTAGTGCAGTACGCAGGCGTTCGCGCCCGACGCCACGATCGGCGTGTAGGCCGGAAACTGGGCGCCGTTGCGGCGGAACTCGTGCAGCAGTTCCGCCTCGATCTCGTATTCGTACACGCCGGGCTTTGAAAAACGCATGGCGCGTTCGTGCGCCTTGCCCGAAATGGTCGCGGCGCGCAGCATCACGGCTTGTTCGCCATCGTCCTTGAACACCCGCATCTCGTCGAGCATGGCCAGCAGGTCATGCGCCACCGTCGGCGCAGTGATGCCGGTACGCGCCTGGCGCCGCACCGCCAGCAGCCAGTTCTTCATTTGCATGTCGAGCGCAGCGCTGTGTCCGAGCGCGTAATACGCCGCCGGGGCGTTGGCCAGCAGCCGCGCCATTTCCGTATCCAGCTCCTCGATCGGGAACGCGGCATCGAAACCGAAGGCGATGCGCGCGCCCTCGGGACCATGGCGGAAGCCATCCCAGATTTCGCGCTCGACGTTCTTCTGGCGGCAGAACAGGATCGCCTGCGCCGCCGTCGACCCATGCCCGGCCACCAGCACCAGCACGCTGTCCGGTTCCGTGAAGCCGCTCAGGTAATAAAAATAGCTGTCGTGGCGGTAGGGGTAGTCGGTGTCGCTGTTGCGCTGCACTTCCGGCGCGGTCGACAGGATCGCCACCGCGCCCGGCTGCATCGCCGCGCACAGGCGCGCGCGCCGCGCCGCGAAAGGCGCGTTGTTCATGGTGCCGCCTTGCGCGCGCCCAGCGGTGCGTTGAGCTCTTCGAGCTGCGCCACCGTGCCGACGTTGACCCAGTCGCCTTCGTAGATTTCGCCGCCCACCTGGCCCAGGTCCGCGTACTGGCGGATCAGGGTACCCAGGCGCGCATGCGTGCCCGCTGCGATGGCCTTGAACATCTCCGGCCGGTACACGCCGATGTTCGAGAAATTCCACTTGGTGTCGCCCTCGTTGGCCACCTGGTACATGGTCAGGCCGAAGTCGCCCTGCGGATTGTGAAACGGGTTCGGCGTCAGGTAGATCCAGCAGGCGTCGCGCTTGTCAAGCGGGTAAGGATTGCCCCACATGTCTTCGTCAACCAGCACGTCGGCCACCTGCGCAAAATCGAAGTAGGGGCAGTAGATGTCGGCCGACAGCACCAGGAACGGATCGTCCCCCAGCAGGTGCAGCGCGTTGGCGATGCCGCCGGCCGTTTCCAGCGCCACCGTTTCGGGCGAGTAGACGATGCGCGCGCCGTACTTGCCGCCGTCGCCCAGTTCGCGCTCGATCATCTCGCCCATGTATGCGTGGTTGATGACGATCTCGGTGATCCCCGCGCGCACCAGGTTCAGGATATGCCAGACGATCAGCGGCCGTCCGCGCACTTTCAGCAGCGGCTTGGGGCAATGGTCGGTCAGTGGCCGCATGCGTTCGCCGCGGCCGGCGGCCAGGATCATGGCTTTCATGAGTGGCCCCGCATCAGAAGGTGTAGCCCACTTGCGGAACCTTGTCCTCGAAGGCGTCGAGCAGGCGCGCCAGCGGTTTGAGGGCAATGTAGCGGTTGCACGTCTTGCGCACGTAGTCGATCACGGTCGGCAGATCGCCCAGGTAGGCGCTCTTGCCGTCGCGGTAGTTCAGGCGGCAGAAGATGCCGAGGATTTTCAGGTGGCGCTGCAAGGCCATGAATTCGAAGTCCTGGTAAAACGCGTCGATGTCCGGATTGACCGGCAGCCCGACCGCCTTGGCGCGCTGCCAGTAGCGCACCACCCAGTCGAGCACGATTTCTTCATCCCATTGCACATACGCGTCGCGCAGCAGCGAGGCCAGGTCGTAGGTGACCGGGCCGAACACGGCATCCTGGAAGTCCAGCACGCCCGGGTTGCCCTGGTCCATGAACATCAGGTTGCGCGAATGAAAATCACGGTGCATGAATACTTGTTGCTGGGCCAGGTTGTTGGCGATGATCGCCTCGAACACCTTGTTCAGCGTGGCGCTCTGGGCCGGCGTCATGGTCACGCCCAGGTGCTTGCCGACGAACCATTCCGGGAACAGGTTCAGCTCGCGTTCGATGAAGGCGCGGTCGTATTCGGGCAGCACGCCGGCTTCGCTGGTGAGCTGGAACTTGATCAGCGCGTCGACCGCGTCCGAGTACATGAACGGCGCATTGTCGACGTCCAGGCGCTGCAGGTACGTGGTGGTACCCAGGTCCGACAGCAGCAGGAAGCCATTGGCCACATCCTGCGCCACGATGGCCGGCACCGAGACGCCGGCAGCGAGCAGCAAGCCTTGCACGTGGATGAAGGCCGGCACGTTTTCGCGCTCGGGCGGGGCATCCATGGCGATCAGGGTGGCGCCGAGTTTGGCGCGCAGTGCGGGCGCGACGTCGAGCCGGAAGTAGCGGCGGAAGCTGGCGTCGGCCGAGGCCGGACGGCGCGATTCGACCTGCACCAGGCCGAGCGTATCGAGCCAGGTGGTGAGCTGCGTCAGGCGGGTGTCCGACGATGTTGCGGGGGTGGTGGGGAGCGATGAAGACATGATGCAGCCTGAGAATCCGATTGAAGGTGAAGATTCCCATATAATAAGGGATTAAACTCAAAAAATCGCCTGCCATGGTGTTTGCACACGTCATTTCATGAGCTGGAAAAAACCGGCAGCTCTCCCCTCGCAGCGTTGGGCCTATGCCCTGACGGCGCTCGTCACCGCCACCGCGGTGCCCTTGCACGCCCAAACCGTCCAAAACGTCCAAAAGCGCGAACGTACCGAAGATCCGAACCTGCCCGTGAACGTGCGCGCAGAGGAAATTTCCGGCCGCCCCGAACGCGAACTCATTCTTGAGCGTGGTGTCGAACTGAGCCGGGGACAAACCCGGATGAAAGCCGACCGCGCCTGCTTCAAGAACGTCGAGAATGAAGTCACCGCCAACGGCAATGTCTGGATGGAACGCTTCGGCGATACCTACAAGGGCGAAGAGTTGCAGCTGAACTTGTCTTCGGGCAAGGGCTGGGTATTGCGTCCCGAGTACCGCATGGGGCTCAACAACGCGCAGGGCGCGGCCAAGCGCGTCGATTTCATCAGCGAAGACGAAGCCATCGTCGTCGACGGCACCTACACCACCTGCGAAGGCCTCACGCCCGACTGGTACCTCAAGTCGAACACCCTGCGCCTCGACGCCGGGCGCGACGTGGGCGTGGCCGGCAAGACCGTGATCTATTTCAAGGGCGTGCCGATCATTGGCACGCCGGCGCTATCGTTCTCGCTGTCGGGCGCGCGCCGCTCCGGCTGGCTGCCGCCGACCGTGGGCCTGCGCTCCAAGGGCCGGGCCGAGGTCTTGCAACCGTATTATGTGAACATCGCGCCCAACCGCGACCTGACCCTGTATCCACGCTGGATGCTCGACCGCGGCATCCAGTTCGGCGCCACCGCGCGCTACCTGGGCGAAAACGCGTACGGCGGCTATTCCGGCCAGACCCATGCCGAAGTCTTGCCCAACGATAAGGTCACCAAGACCGACCGCTGGCGCGTCAATTCGCTGCACAACCAGGGCATTGCGCGCGGCCTGTCGTTCGGCTGGAACCTGAACGGCGCCTCGGATGACAATTATCCGAGCGACTTCTCGCAATCGATTTCCAGCAGCGCCGAACGGCAGCTGGTGCGCGAAGTGCGCACTGACTATCGCGCCGAGCACTGGAATATGTCGCTGCGGGCGCAGAGCTACCAGATTTTGCAGGACCCGAATTTCTTCATTGCGCGTCCGTACGCACGCTTGCCGGAACTGTTGCTGCATGCCGGCCGCTACGACGTCAAGGGCTTCGACTGGGCGGTCGACACCGAGGTGACGCGCTTTGCGCATCCGGACCTGCCGACCGGCAACCGCGCGGTGGTGATGCCGCAGCTCAGTTATCCGATCGTGCGTCCCGGCTACCACATCACGCCCAAGCTCAGCCTGCACGCCAGCGCCTACGAGCTTAGCCGTGGCGTCGACAGCGCCGCCAACGCCCCGACCTCGCTCACGCGCGTGCTGCCCACCTTTTCGCTCGACAGCGGCCTGGTATTCGAGCGCGACGCCAAGCTGGCCGGGCGCCAGATGACGCAAACGCTCGAACCGCGCCTGTTCTACGTCTACACGCCGTACAAGGACCAGAGCAAGTACCCGAATTTCGATACCTTCGAGGCCAGCTTCAACATGGCCCAGATCTTCAACGAAAACCGCTTTATCGGCAACGACCGGGTATCGGATGCGAACCAATTGACCGCGGCACTGGTCTCACGCTTCCTGGAATCGAACGGGGCCGAGCGCCTGCGCCTGGTATTCGGGCAGCGCTTTTACCTCAACGAGCAGCGCGTCCAGCTGCTGGCCAACGCGCCGCGCACCGAAAGCCGCTCCGACGTGCTGCTGCAGGCGTCCGGCCGCATTTCCGAGAAATGGAACTTCGACAGCGCGGTGCAATACAATGCCAGCGCCAGCAGCGTGGTCGCGTCCAACTACGGGGTGCAGTGGCAGCCGGGCGAAAAGAAGGTGATCAACGCCGAGTATCGCTTCCTGCGCGACAGCGTCAAGAATGCGATGATATCGTCGCAGTGGCCGCTCTCGAAGCGCTGGTATGGCGTGGGCCGGATGAATTACTCGGTCCTGAGCCACAAGGTGGTCGAAAGCCTGGTCGGGCTGGAATACCAGGCCGATTGCTGGGTGTTCCGCATGGGTGGCCAGCGTTTTGTGACGACCACGCGCAATACCTCGACCCAGGCGTTCGTCCAGCTTGAGCTGAACGGCCTGTCCAAGCTTGGTTTCGGCAGTCCGCTCGAATCGTTTTACAAGAGCGTTCCAGGTTACACGAGGCTCAATCCGGGCCCGAGCCGTTAAGCGGGACGTCGGATTTTTTATTCACCGAATATCACCTGAATATGAGTGCTTCCCAGATTATGCGTAATATCCGTATGCACCAACTCAAGATCGCAGCGACGCTGCTGTGCGCCCTGTGCGCCGGACAGGCCGCCGCGCAGGGCGCTCCGGCCAAGCCAGGCGCCCCGGCCAAGCCGGCGCCAGCGGCCCCCGCCAAGCCGTCGGGCGGCTTCCTGCCGCCGGCATCGGCGTCCGCCAATGTCATCGATTCGATCGCCGTGGTGGTCAACGATGAAGTCATCACCCGCAACGAGATCGCCGCGCGCGTGCGCGCCGTCGAAGGCGCGATGAAATCGCAGAACGCGCCCGTGCCCGAGGCGGCCGACCTGCAGCGCCAGGTCATCGAGCGCATGATCGTCGAACGCGCCCAGATGCAGCTGGCCAAGGAAATGGGCGTGCGCGTCGACGACACCATGCTCGACCGCGCTATCGGCCGCATCGCCGAGCAGCAAAAGATGTCGGTGCAGGACATGCGCAACCAGATGGAAAAGAGCGGCACCACCTTCGCCGCCTTCCGCGAAGAGATCCGCAGCGAAATCATGATGCAGCGCCTGCGCGAGCATGAAGTCGACAACAAGATCCAGATTTCCGACGCCGAGGTCGACACCTACCTGGCCGCCGAAAAAGCCGCCGCCGCCGACAAGGTCGAAATGAACCTGTCGCAGATCATGGTGCGCATCCCCGAAAACGCCTCGCCCGAGCAGATCGCCGCGCGCCGCGCACGGGCCGACGAGGTGATGCGCCAGCTGCGCACCGGCGCCGACTTCGCCAAGATCGCCGCCACCTATTCCGATTCGAGCGATGCGCTCAAGGGCGGCGAAATCGGCTGGCGCAACACCGACCGCCTGCCGCCGCTGTTTTCCGACGCCCTGTCCAAGCTCAAGCCGGGCCAGGTCACGCCGGTCCTGAAAAGTACCACCGGTTTCCACATCCTCAAGATGGTCGACAAGCGCAACCTGGCCGACGCCAGCGCGCCGGCGGCGGTGCAGCAGACGCGCGCGCGCCACATCCTGCTCAAGGTCAGCCCGACCATGACGGCGGCCGACGCCAAGCGCAAGCTGACCGAATTGAAGGAGCGCCTCGACAACAAGGCCGCCAAGTTCGAGGAACTGGCGCGCCTGTTCTCCAACGATGGTTCGGCCAGCAAGGGCGGCGACCTCGGCTGGCTGTACCCGGGCGATGTCGTGCCCGAATTCGAGACCGTCATGAGCACGCTCAAACCGGGCGAGCTGAGCGCCGTGGTCGAAACGCCGTACGGTTTCCACCTGATCGAAGTGATGGAACGCAAGAGCGACGACCAGAACAAGGAACGGGTGCGCATGGCCGCGCGCCAGGTGATCCGCGACCGCAAGCTCGAAGAAGCCACCGAAGACTGGGCGCGCCAGGTGCGCGACCGCGCCTACGTCGAGTTCCGCGACGAAAACAAGTAAGCCGATGCACCAGGCAAGCACACGGCCGGCGATCGCCATCACCACCGGCGAACCGGCCGGGATCGGGCCGGAAATCTCGATCCGCGCCGCCTGGGCCATGCGCGCGCAGGTCAACTGCGTGCTGCTCGGCGACGCCGCCTTCCTGGCGCTGACCGCCAGCCTGATCGACCCGGCGATCCAGTTGGCCGCGCTGTCGGTGCAGGCGCTGCGCAACGGCGGCCTGCCGCACTTCGGGCCGTCCCGCATCGCCGTGATCGACGTGCCGCTCGGCGCCCACGTGGCGCCGGGCGTGCTCGATCCGGCCAACGGGCGCGCGCTGCTGGCCACGCTCGACCTGGCGCTCGAAGGCGCGCGCGCCGGCTGGTTCGATGCCATCGTCACCGCGCCCTTGCAAAAGAGCACCATCAACGACGCCGGCGTGGCGTTTTCGGGCCACACCGAATACCTGGCCGAAAAAACCGGCACCGCGCAGGTGGTGATGATGCTGGCCGGCGAGACTGAGCCCGGCAATCCGCCGCTGCGGGTGGCGCTGGCCACCACCCATTTGCCGCTCAAGGACGTCGCGGCGGCCATCACGCGCGAGGGCCTGGCGCGGGTGATCGGCATTATTCATCACGACCTGAAAACCAAATTCGGCATTGCCGCCCCGCGCATCCTGGTCACCGGCCTCAATCCGCACGCGGGCGAGAACGGCTACCTGGGGCGTGAAGAGATCGACACCATCACGCCGGCACTGGAACAGGCGCGCGCGAACGGCATCGACGCGCGCGGGCCGTATCCGGCCGATACCCTGTTCCAGCCCAAATACCTGATCGAGGCCGACTGCGTGCTGGCCATGTACCACGACCAGGGCCTGCCGGTGCTCAAATACGCCACCTTCGGGCGCGGCGTGAACATCACGCTCGGCCTGCCGCTGATCCGCACCTCGGTCGACCACGGCACCGCGCTCGACCTGGCTGCCGCAGGCCTTGGCCGTGCCGACTGCGGCAGCATGGAACAAGCCATCCGCACCGCCCTGCACATGGTGGACGCCCAGCGTGCATCGCAGCTTTAAACAGATTTGAGAAGAAGAACATGAAACACGTCGCCCGCAAGCGCTTTGGCCAGAATTTTTTGACCGACAAACTCGTCCTCGATAACATCATCGACGCCATCGGACCCGAGAAAGGCCAGGCGATGGTCGAAATCGGGCCGGGCCTGGCCGCCATGACGGCGCTGCTGCTCAAGCGCCTGGACCACATGCACGTGGTGGAGCTGGACCGCGACCTGGTCGCGCGCCTGGAAAACAACTTCCCGCGCGACAAGCTCACCATCCACTCGGGCGACGCGCTCAAGTTCGACTACGGCCAGATTCCGGTGCCGCAAGGGCAGAAGCTGCGCGTGGTCGGCAACCTGCCGTATAACATTTCGAGCCCGCTGCTGTTTCACCTGGCCGAATTCGCGCACCTGATCGAAGACCAGCATTTCATGCTGCAAAAGGAAGTCGTCGAGCGCATGGTGGCGGCGCCGGGCAGCAAGGTGTACGGACGTTTGTCCGTAATGCTGCAATGGCGCTACGACATGTCGCTGATGTTCATCGTGCCGCCGACCGCGTTCGATCCGCCGCCGCAGGTGGAGTCGGCGATCGTGCGCATGGTGCCGACCGCGCGCAAGCTGGCCTGCGACGGGCCGACCTTGGAGGCGGTGGTGATGAAGGCGTTTTCGCAGCGCCGCAAGGTGATCCGCAACTGCGTGGCCGGGATGTTTACCGAGGCGCAGCTGATCGAGGCCGGCATCGATCCGTCGACGCGGCCGGAGACGGTCAGCCTGGAGCAGTATGTGGCGCTGTCGAACTTGCTCAAGCAACCGGCCTGACTGGCCGACCCGATGGGAGCGTTGTCATGATCATGCTGAAAGTGCCGTACGCCGAAAAAGACGAGGCCAAGGCCCTGGGGGCGCGCTGGAACAAGGATAGCAAGCTGTGGTACGTGCCCGATAACGTGGATGCGGCGCCGTTCCAGCGCTGGGTGCTCAAGGGCGTGGCGCCAGGCCCCGCCAAGGCTTCCGGCGCTCCGGCGGGCAGGGTTGATTCGTATGTGGGCAAGCAGGTCGTGGGCGCGCGCTACGTGGCGCTGGAACACGGCTGCAATCCGTTTGAGGCGTGCCCGGAGTGCGGGCCGAAGCTGGCGGCGTCCGGATGGACGGATGCCCGCGCCGAAGTGCTGCGGATTGTGAGCGGGCTGACGACCTGAAGCCGCGTCGAATGTTGTTCGCCGCGCACCCGTTACTACCCTTCCTCCACAAACCTTAAAACCGTCATTTCTGCCAGTGGCAGGAATGACGGTTTTTAAGTTAGTGGCTAATGGTCCTTACGTCCCGATCCGCCCACCATCGTTCTTGGTAATCACGATGGTCGCCGAGCGTGGCCGCTTGCCCGCGCCGTAGCCGGCATTGCTCGGCCACTGGCTGGTGTACTTCGACGGATCGCCCAGATTCGCCTGCGCCGTATTTTCACCCGGGTGCTGGATGTTGATGAACATCGACTTCCCATCCGGCGTTTCGCAAATCCCCGTGATTTCCGACCCCACCGGCCCGACCAGGAAGCGCTTGAGCGTCTCCGCGCTTGGCTTCTTGCCCACGTAGGTATCGACCGCCAAGGTGCCGCCATTGGCCTTTGGATGGTTCAGGGTGACCTTGGCGCCATCGCCGACCGTGCCCGGAATCGCGGCAAGCATCATGCAGTTGCTGACGTCGGTGTACGCGCCATCGTCGGTCTGGATCCAGCAAATGCCGGTGTACGGGCTGAATGCGAGGCCGTCCGGGCTCGAAAAATCCTGGTCCGCGGTCAGGTTCGACAAATTCACGAAGCCGCCACTGGCACCCGCTTCGGCGCCGAACAGGTACACATCCCACGTGAAGCTGGTGGCCGCGCTGGCGCCCGCGCCTTCCTTCATGCGCAGGATATGGCCGTTCGGATTACCGCTTTGGGCCGAGCTGCCTTTCATGTCGGTGTAGGCGCGCGGGTTGGCGCTGTCCGGCACCAGCTGCGACGACGTCGGGTCGACCGCGCGGTTCGAGTTGTTGGTCAGCGCGTAGTAGATTTCGCCGTTGGCCGGATTGACCGAGCACCATTCCGGACGGTCCATCTTGGTCGCGCCCACCGCATCGGCGGCCAGGCGGGCGTTGATGGCGATGTCGGCCTGGTCGGCGAACTTGTAGGCGCCGTATCCGGTAATCGCGGTGTTCGACATGGCCAGTTCGATCCACTGGCCGCTGCCGTCGGCGTTCAATTTGGCGACATACAGCTTGCCGCTATCGAGGTATTTGTCGCCGGTGGCCATGCGGTCGCTGGCGCTGGCGTCGGCGGCAGCCCAGACGGCGGTCGAGACGAATTTGTAGATGTACTCATTGCGCGAATCGTCGCCCATGTACACCGCCAGCTGCTGGCCGACGACCGGGTTGCCGAAGGCGGCGCTTTCGTGGGCGTAGCGGCCGAGCGCCGTGCGCTTCCTGGCCGGTTTGGACTTGTCGTACGGGTCCATTTCGACGATGTAGCCCATGCCGTTCATTTCATTGCGGTAGTCGTCGCTGCCATCGAGCGACGTCCCCTTTTTGCTGATGTCCCAGCGTGCGTACTTGTCGTCGCTGCCGGCGCTTTCCCAGCCGTGGCGCGAGGTGGCGCCCTGGCTGCGGCCATAGCGCTTGAGCGAGGCGATGCTCTTGTCGCCGGCGCGCGCTGCGTCGTCGGCGCCGCCGCGTACAAAGTAGCCGGACCAGTTTTCTTCACCGGTCAGGAACGAACCCCATGGCGACTTGCCGGTGCCGCAGTTGTTCAGGGTGCCGCGCGTCTTGGTCGCGGTCGGCGAGTATTTGGTGGTCAGGAGCGCATTGCCGCGCGCGGGGCCGGACAGTTCGATGTCGGAGAGCGGCGTCAGGCGGCGGTTGAACGACGACTCTTTGACGTAGGCCCAGGCGGCGCCGGTCTTCCTGACTTCGACCACGCTCACGCCGTGAATCGCGATTTCCTTGTCCACTTCGGCGGCGGGGCGCGGCAGGGTGGTCGCGCCGCCATTGGCGTGCAGGAAGAAGGACGACAGTTTCGCATCGGTGGTCGCTTCATGGTTCATGGCCAGCAGGCCGCGCTCCGAACTGCTGGTGGTGGCGGTGCCGGTCGCCGACAGGCCGTAGAATTCCATGCCGTCGTGATGGTCGCCGGCGCGGGTGTCGAAGTTGTCGTCGGAGCCGTCGTTCTTGTAGGCGGGGGTGGTGCCGTTGAGCGGGTCGCCCAGCGCATAGATCACCGACGCGGTGTAGCCGGCCGGGACGGTCACGAGATCGGCCAGGCTTTTCGGCACGGCGGTAAACGCCAGCAGTTTTTCAGCCGGGACCGGCGTCGGGGTCGGCGTCGGCGTTACCGGGCCTGGGCTGTCATCGCTGCTGCAGGCCGACAAACCGACTGCGCCGAAGATCGCCGTGGCGGCCGACGCCATGCCGCCGCGCAGCAGGCTGCGGCGGCTCAGGCGGGCATTGAGCACCGTGTTGAAGTGTTCGTTCGGCGAATCGTTGCAGTCGATATCATCCGGATCGATGGCGCGAACCGGATCGTTTGGCTTGTTCATGAAGGTCCTATGGCTGGGGGTTGATTTAGCAAGCCGGATTCTAGCCAGCCCAGATGACCGTGCCGTGACGGCAGGATGACAGGATGATGACAAGCGCTGGCTTGTCGATCCGGAATGCATGGCCGCGCAAGGCGATCCATGCAGAAATATCGATTCCAAAGCGCCAACATTGCCCCCGTTCATGCCATGATGGGTGCTGGCTTGCCGAACGAATTGCCCTCACCCTGAAGGAATGACATCCGATGAGTTTTCCCCGCACGCTGTGTTTCCTGATCGTCAGCCTGGCCGCCGGCATGCCCGGCGCGAGCGCCCTGGCGGCGGCGCCAGCCAGTGCCGCAGCCGATGCCTCCGCCGACAGCGCCGCCAGCAAGGCCGTGCTGGAATTCATGCGCGCCGAAATGCAGGAACGGCGCATTCCGGGCTTGCAGATTGCCGTGATCCGCCACCAGAAAGTGGTGTTTTCAAGCGCGCTCGGCGTGGCCAACATCCAGCACGGGGTGCCGGTCGACGATCGCACCGTATTTTCGATCAATTCCGGGACCAAGGCAGTCACCGGCGTGGCCATCATGCAGCTGGTCGAACAGGGCAAGCTGGCGCTCGCCGCGCCGGTATCGCGCTATCTGGATGGCTTGCCGGCCGCGTGGCAGGGTGTCACCATCGCCCAGTTGCTCAATCACACGTCCGGGATTCCCGACGTCCTCGATCGGGAAGGCGACCTGTTGCCGGGCGGCATGGACGGCGCCTGGAAGACTGCACAAACGCTGCCGGTACAGTTCGCGCCGGGCCAGCGCTTCAGCTATAACCAGACCAACTACGTGCTGCTGGGGAAAATCATTGACCGCCTGAGCGGCGAGCCCTTCCTGGCGTCCATCCGGCACCGCCAGTTCGACGTGGTTGGCATGCCCGACAGCAGCTTCGGCGATAGCGCCGACGTCATCAAGAACAAGGCCAATTCCTACCGCTTCGGGCGCGACGGCACGCTGCGCAACGTGGTCGAAGAGTTTCCGCCGGCGATGCGCACGGGCGCCGGCATGAATACCACGGCGACCGAACTGGGCAAGTGGATCGTGGCCCTGCAGCAGGGGCGCCTGCTGCAGCCGGCGAGCATGGCGGCGATGTGGACGCCGTCCTCGTTCGCCGATGGGCGGCCGGCACCGTGGGCCATGGGCTGGCCGGCGATCCGCCGTGGCGCACAGGCGCACCGGGCGGTGGCGGGGATCGGGGGCGGGCGTTCGGCCTTCTATATTTATCCGGACGACGACCTGGCGGTCATCATCCTGACCAACCTGGCCGGGGCCCAGCCGGACCAGTTGATCGACACGGTGGCGGGCTTGTATGTGCCGGCGCTGCGCGCCACCGGCGGCGGCTATGCCCTGTACCGCTTGCGCGAGCAGACCGCGCGCGGCGGTTTCGATGACATCGACGGGCAGCTGCGCCAGGTGACGCGGCAATATGCGGTGCCGAACCCGTCCGAGGGCAGTTTGAACGGCTGGGGTTACCGCTTGCTGTCGCGCAAGCAGCCCAAGCCGGCCATTGCGGTGCTCGGCCTGGCGGCGCGCCTGTATCCGGACAGCGCCAACGCCCATGACAGCCTGGCCGAAGCGTATGAAGCCGTGGAAGAGCAAGCGCTGGCGATCCGCCATTACCGCCGTTCGCTGGAGCTGGACCCGGACAACCGCAACGCGGCCGGCCACCTGGCGGCGCTGGAAAAGAAATAAGGCGCAAGCACCGAAAACCAGGACAAAAAAAAGCCCGCTGTGAAGCGGGCTTGAAATCCAATTCTTTTTGAGGAGAGTTGGAGGAGACAGGTGCAATTATGCTGCGCTACAGCATATCAAGCCAATTTATCTTTGGAATATCAGATATAGCTTTTGCAAATATCACCTGCCCAACCCTCGCCGCGCTTACTTCTCGCGGCAAGTCACATCGATGTTGGTGATATCGGCATCGCCCATTTCGCCTACGCGGCGCTCGACCGTGCAGGCATACTTGCCGCCATCCGGCTGCTTGAATACCGACACGCCGTAGCTGGTGCCGAAGGTGGTCGCGCCGGCGAATTTGTAGGCGGTCGCGTCCTTGGGGACGGCGTATTTGTCGCTGCTGCCGTTGATCAGCACCAAGCCTTCGCCCGTGTAGGTACGGGCCCCGCCGTCGGCGCCGAGCGCCTTGACCGCGCCGCCGATCGAAAAGGCGTTATCGATGCACTTGATAATCACGCTGATGGAAGCCTGGCGTCCGGCGTTGTCCTTGCCGTTGTCCCAGGTGCATTTCTGGTGCAGCGCACTGGTTTTGACCTGGACATCGTAGGGCACGCCGTATTCGATCGTGTTGGGGAAGCGGAAAGTGGTGGCCTTGGCCTCGACCGTGAGGTCTTGCATGCCGACGTTGCTCAGTACCAGGCCGGAATACTTCAGGTTTTCAATGGTGCCTTCGACAGGGAAGGTCGCTTTGCCGCCGCAAGCGGACAGGCCCGCGACGAGGGCCAGCAGCAGCGAATGGCGCAGGACGGATAACTTCATAGAATTCTCCAGGGGAAAGGGCGCCGCCCGCGCAGGGGCGGCTGCCGGGATCAGTTGCAGGTGATGAGGATATGGTCGACGTCGGCTTTGCCCATCGTGCCGATGGCGTTGTCAATCCGGCAAGTCAAGCCCGGCGGCTGGTGCAGCACGCTCAGGCCGTAGGCCATCGTTTCGCCGACCTGGCCGAGCTTGTCTTTTTTATTCTCGGCCAGCGTGGTCATGTTGAATTCGGTGGAGTTGGCCGCAATACTGAGGCGATAGCTGCCGTTGATGATGACCAGCGGGCCGCTCGTCAGGCCGGTGATCTTGCCTTTGATATCATGCGGGATCAGGGTGCAGCGCACGGTAATGTTGCCGACGCCGTAGACGCTCGATTTGCCCTTGCCATTGACCATGGCGCAGGTGGCGTTCGATGGCGGCGACTTGATGGTGATGTCGAATTCGGTATTGGTGGCGATCAGGTCGGGAAACACGAAGGTGCTCACGTTCGGTTCGACCTTGAGTTCCGGGCCGCCCTTGTTTTGCAACACCAGGCCGGATACGGTCACATTTTCCACGGTGCCGCCCAGCTGCATGGTGCCATCGTCGTCGCCGCCGCAAGCGGCCAGACTCAGCGCGCACGACAGTGCCACGGCGGAACGCAGGTACAGATTTTTCATACTTTCTCCAAAACGAATGCGGTAAGGTGGGAGGCTGGGCCGCCGATGGACAGCCTGATGTGGACATCATTTTAGTGCATTTGTTAACCCGGCGGCTCATTGCCTTGTAACGGGTGCAAGGGACCTGGCGCGCCCGGCGCGCCGATTGATTTTCGGCGCCGCCCTCGTTATGCTGGAACCTGTCCCATTACCGAGCCAGAACATGAGCATTCCGCCGCGCCGCACCTGGCCCAGAGCCATCCTGTTCGACCTGGACGATACCCTGTGGCCGATCGCCCCGGTCATCCTGCAGGCCGAGCAAACCCTGCATGCCTGGCTGCACAGCAACGCGCCGCGCGTGGCCGAGCGCTTCACCGTCGACGCCCTGCGCCAGGCGCGCCTGGCGCTGCTGGCCCAGCAACCCGAGTTCCAGCTCGACCTGGGCGCCCTGCGCCGCGCCGGCCTGCTGTCGGCGTTCGAGACGGCCGGCGAAGATGCCGCCAAGGTCGAGCAAGCCATGGTCCAGTTCTATGCGGCGCGCAATGCCGTGATTCCCTACGATGACGTGGTGCCCGGCTTGCTGCGCCTGAAAGGCCGCAGCCTGCTTGGCTCGGTTAGCAATGGCAATGCCGATTTGCAGGCGATCGGCTTGTCGCACCATTTCAAGGTGTCGCTGGCGGCCAGCCAGTTCGGCCGCGCCAAGCCGGACCCGGCCATCTTCCTGGCCGCCTGCGTGGAACTCGGGGTCGACCCGGCCGATGCCGTGTACGTGGGCGACGATGTGCTGCTCGACGTGCAGGGCGCCCAGCGCGCCGGGCTGCGCGCGGTCTGGCTCAACCGCACCGGCAGTGCGCTGCACCTGGAGCACGGGGTGGTGCCGGACGCCATCTGCGGCAATTTCGACGAGCTGCTCGACTGGCTCAAGCGCGCGCACGACTGAGGCGGCCGGGGCGCACGGGCGGCGCCCGTCGGCCCGGAAAAGCGCTAAACTGCACACCGCGCCTGCGAACGTGCATAATAAGCGGATCAACACTTGTGCATGTCCACCTCGCACCACACATAGAATCATGCAACTCGATACCCGTGCGCAAACGCTGCTCAAAGCCCTGGTCGAACGGTATATTGCCGACGGCCAGCCGGTAGGGTCGCGCGCGCTGTCGAAAATTTCCGGACTCGACCTCTCGCCCGCGACCATCCGCAACATCATGGCCGACCTGGAAGAACTGGGGTATGTGTCCAGTCCGCACACCTCGGCCGGACGCATTCCGACCCCGCGCGGCTACCGCATCTTTGTCGATACCTTGTTAACCGTGCAACATCTGGACGAGCACGCGGTCGATGGCCGCCTGCGCCTGCCGGCCCAGCAACCGCAAAAGATGATCGCCAACGCGGCGCAGATGCTGTCGTCGCTGTCGCAGTTCGCCGGCGTGGTACTGAGCCCGCGGCGCGAATCGGTATTCCAGCAGATCGAATTCTTGCGTTTGTCGGAAAAGCGCATCCTGCTGGTGATCGTCGATCCGCGCGGCGACGTGCAAAACCGCCTGCTGCTCACCGAGGCCGACTACACGCCGGCCCAGCTGGTGCGCTCGGCCAATTACATCAACCAGAATTATGGCGGCCTGTCGTTCGACGACGTGCGCACGCGCCTGTCCAGTGAATTGCGCCAGCTGCGCGACGATATGGGGAGCCTGATGCAGGCAGCGGTCGAGGCCGGCAGCGAGGCGATGACCGACCAGTCGGACGATATGGTCATTTCCGGCGAGCGCAACCTGCTCAGCGTGTCGGACCTGTCGTCGAACATGAGCTCGCTGCGCCAGATGTTCGACATGTTCGAGCAAAAGACCGGGCTGATGCAGCTATTGGACGTGTCGAGCAAGGCGACAGGCGTGCAGATCTTCATCGGCGGCGAATCGAACCTGGTGCCGATGGATGAAATGAGCGTGGTCACGGCGCCGTACGAGGTCAACGGCAAGATCGTCGGCACCCTGGGCGTGATCGGGCCGACCCGCATGGCCTACGAGCGCGTGATTCCGATCGTGGATATTACGGCCAAGCTGCTGTCGAACGCGCTCAGCCACTCCTAGACAGCGGCGCCGGCCGCTGCTTCAGGTTTTGTGGGGGCAGGCCGGCTTGACGCAATTACCGTAAATCGCCAGTGCGTGCTCGGCAATCTTGAAGCCGCGCTCGACCGCGACCTTGTGCTGGCGCGATTCGATTTCTTCATCGTAGAACTCTTCCACGCGGCCGCAATCGAGGCACACCAGGTGGTCGTGGTGCGAACCGGCATTGAGCTCGAAGATCGCCTTGCCGGTTTCAAAATGGTTGCGGTTGAGCAGGCCCGCTTGCTCGAACTGGGTCAGTACGCGGTACACGGTGGCCAGGCCGACATCCATATTGTCGGTCAGCAAAATCTTGTATACATCTTCCGCTGTCAGGTGGCGCACCTCGCTGTTCTGGAAAATCTCGAGGATTTTCAGACGGGGCAGGGTGGCTTTCAGGCCGCTGGCCTTGAGGTCGCTAGGATTGTTACTCATGTTTGTTACTCGTATATTGGCGTAGTGCTTTATCATATAGCGTTTTAGACGGAGGTGCCTAGGCTTCCGTACAACGATTTGAGGTCCTCTATGCCTGTCGATACTGCCGTTTTGCACCGTTTTAGCTTGCGCGCCCCGCTCGTGGCGACCCTGGCCGGCGCCGTCCTGAGCCTGTCGGGCTGCTCCATGTTCGGCGGCGCCAAGGATCCCGTGGTCCCGGTCAGTACCTCGCCAGACTCCGGCGCCCAGACCGTCCAGGCCAGCAAGCTGCAGAAGTTCCTGTGGATCTTCTCGCCGTATCGTCCGGACATCCAGCAAGGCAACTTCATTTCCCAGGAAATGCTGACCCAGCTCAAGGTGGGCCAGACCCGCGAACAGGTCAAGTTCCTGCTCGGCACGCCGCTGCTGACCGACGTCTTCCACGCCGACCGCTGGGATTTCCCGTTCTACCTGGCGCGCGGCGATGGCGAGCTGACCAGCAGCCGGGTGACGGTCTACTTCAAGGATAACAAGGTCGAGAAATTCGACGGCGGCAACCTGCCGACCGAGAAGGAATACATCGCGCGCATCGCCGGTCCGTCCAAGGTGGCCGCCAAGGAAGCGCCGAAGCGCGAAGAAGCCGGTTCGGCCTCGATCAAGATCAACAAATAAGCCATCGCACGGGTAGCACGAGGGTAGCAAAATGACGCAGATGAAAATTGCAGTAGCGGGCGCCGATGGGCGTATGGGACGGATGCTGATCGATGCGGTCGCTGCCGCGCCCGACGCGGTGCTGGCCGGCGCGCTCGGCCTGGCAGGTTCGCCATCGATCGGCCAGGACGCGGGCGCCTTTGGCGGCCAACCGGCCGGCATCAGGATCGAAGCGGACCTTGCCGCCGGCCTGGCCGGGGCTGGTTACCTGATCGACTTCACCCGTCCCGAAGGCACGCTCAGGCATCTGGAATATTGCGCCGCCCATGGCATCAAGCTGATCATCGGCACCACCGGTTTCGATGATGCCGGCAAGGCCGCGATTGCCGCCGCCGCCGAAAAGACCGCGATCATGTTCGCGCCCAACATGAGCGTGGGCGTGAACGTCACCCTCAAGCTGCTCGAACTGGCCGCCAAAAGCCTGTCCGAGGGCTACGACATCGAAATCATCGAAGCGCACCACCGCCACAAGGTCGATGCGCCGTCCGGCACCGCCTTGAAAATGGGCGAAGTGATTGCCGACGCGCTCGGGCGCGACCTCAAGGAATGCGCCGTGTACGGGCGCGAAGGCGTCACCGGCGAGCGCGATCCGTCGACCATCGGCTTTGCCACCATCCGCGGCGGCGACATCATCGGCGACCATACCGTGCTGTTTGCCGGCACCGGCGAGCGCATCGAGATCAGCCACAAGTCCAGCAGCCGGGCCAGCTACGCCAACGGCGCGCTGCGCGCCTGCCGCTTCCTGGCCGGCAAGGCGACCGGCTTGTACGACATGCAGGACGTGCTGGCACTCAAGGACTAGGCGGCGCCATGCCACCTGTCAATCACTTCAGCGTCGCGCGCTACTGGGAACAGGGCGACGCGATCAGCCACGCGGTGGCGTATGTGCTGATGCTGATGTCGCTGGTGAGCTGGTTCTTCATCCTGTCCAAGGCGCTCAGCACCTGGCGCGTGCGCCGCGCGGCGCCGGCGCTGGACGCCTTCTGGGGCGCCCCCACCCTGCAGGACGGCATTGACCTCCTGAGCCTGGCCGACCGCGAGCGCATCTATGCGCCGCTGCCCGCGCAAGGGCTGGCGCATGCCGCTGGCGGCGCCACCCTGGCCGGCGCAATGAGCAAGGACGAACAGATCATCCGCGTGCTGCGCCAGGAAATCACGCGCGCCACCCATCGCATCGAAAGCGGACTGACCGTGCTGGCCTCGATCGGCGCCACCGCTCCGTTCGTGGGCCTGCTGGGCACCGTGTGGGGGATTTATCATGCGCTGTCGAATGTGTCCGCGGCCGGCATCGTGCAGATCGACAAGATCGCCGGGCCGGTCGGGGAAGCCCTGATCATGACCGGCTTCGGGCTGGTGGTGGCCATTCCCGCCGTGTTGGCGTATAACGGATTGAACCGCCTGAACCGGCTGACCCTCGCCGAGCTGGACGGATTTGCCCACGATTTGCATTCCTACTTCAGCAAATAAGGGGAACGGCATGGCATTCGGCAGCTTCAATCCATCGCGCCAGCAGTCGATGATGAGCGATATTAACGTGACCCCGATGGTCGACGTGATGCTGGTGCTGCTCGTCATTTTCATCATCACTGCGCCCATGTTCACGCATGCGGTCAAGCTCGACCTGCCGCGCGCGCAGGCCGCGGCAGCGCAGCAGCAGCCGCACACGGTCACCATCGCCATCGATGCGGCCGGCGTGCTGCATTGGGGCGGGGAGCAGGTCGACGCGCCCGGACTCGACGCGCGCCTGCTGCAGGCCGCGCGCCAGGCCCCGCAGCCCGAACTGCAGCTGCGCGCAGACAAAAACACCCGTTACGAAGTCGTGGCCCAGGTCATGGCGGCGGCACAGTCCCATGGATTGAGCAAGCTGGGCTTCGTGACCGATCCAAAAAAGGAGAAATAACATGGCCAGCGCTGAACTCAATGGTGCCTCGATCCTCGGCTGGGATACCTTTCATTCCGAAAGCCGCGCGGCGTTCGGGTTTCCCGAGTTTTACGCCAACACGATGGATGCCTGGGTCGATTGCCTGAGCTATCTGCGCGACGAAGACGGCATGACCAAATTCCGGCTGAAACCGAACGAGGTGCTGGAAATCGTCGTCAAGGACGCCGCATCGATGCGCGAGCGCGTGCCCGACCTGCTCGACGAGATGACTTTCTGCATCGCCGGCATCAACGAGCGCTACGAGGATTACGGCGAAAAGCCGGCGCTGGCGCTGGTGTTGCGCTGACCGGCTTCATGCTGCGCGGGCAGCGCGTGCCCGCGCACAGGTTTCCGGCTGGCGCTTAACGCACCTTCTTGAGGTCGAAATTCGGGTTGTAGATCAGCCCCAGCGTATTGCCGAACGGATCCTTTAGCTCGACCACCTTGATCCCCTCGCCCACGTCCTGGATGGCCGAGTGGATACTCGCGCCCAGGCCCGTGATGCGGTCGGTTTCCGCCTCGATGTCATCCACGCCCCAGTACGCCACGCAGCCGGGCATGCCGGGTTCGCCCGGGTGCAGGCCCAGCTCGAAGCCGCCGATGTCGAAGCCGATATAGAACGGCTGATCGAAGTAGGGGGCGGTGCGGAACACCTCAGTAAACCAGGCCTTGGCCGCGTCCATATCCTGGACCGGGTAGCAGACAGTGCGCATTCCGTTGATCATATTCGTCTCCTTGAGTGCAAAGCAGCATCCTGCCATGGAGCGCCGCGTTTGTATTGTAAAAATGTAAGGCGGTCAGGCCGGCGGGGCGGCGAACGATTCCGGCGTGCTGCCCGCCAATTGGCGAAATTCGTGGATCAGGTGCGGCTGGTCGTAATAGCCAAGATCGAGTGCGAGGCATGCCCAGTCGAGCTGGTTTGCATCGCGTGCGGCGGCGCGGATGCGTTCGCTCGCCTGGCGGAAGCGGCACACGCGCGCGAACTGCTTGGCGCCCAGGCCGACTCTGGCGCGGAACTGGCTGGAGAGGTGCTGGCGCGACACGCCCAACTGCGTGGCCAGCGTCTCGATGCGCATGGTGCCGCCGGATTGTTCGATGGCGCCCACGGCGGCGTCGACCAGGCTGGGCGCCATGGTGGTGCCTGCGCTGCGCAGGCGCTGCAGCAGCAAGCGTTCGACGGTGCCCACGGCGTCGACGTCGGAGAGTGTGCGCGACCACAGGGCGTCGGTGAACTGGCGCGCCGTGGCGCCGCCCCACAGCTCGTCCAGCAGAGGATGCTGGTCAGCCAGTTCGTGCAGCGGCATGGCGAAAAAGTACGCGGCGGCGCCCGGCTTGAAGCGGGCGGCGACGGTGCGCACGGGCTGGTGCACGGGAACGTGGACGACCGTGCTCATCATGCCGGATACGCGGCTCAGCGCGGCCACATCCTGCCACAGGATATCCATGCAGTTATCGGGCAGCACCCGGTGCGTGACAGGTGAGGCGCCTGGCAGCACCTGGCAGGTCCACAGGCAGGCCAGATACGGCGCCAGCGCGGGGTGAGGCGGGTGTTCCTGGTAGAGAACCATGGTGGTGCCCTGCAAGTGGCAAAAAAGGCCATTTTACCCTGCGCGCACTGTCTTTAAAGGGGGCATCAAGGGAAGTATATCCTGGCAAAAATCGCGCTGTTCATGACGAGAAGGACGCCGAGTAGCCAGCGGTGCACGGTCAATGCCTCTTTTACCGAATCGATCTTCGCGTTCAGGTCGGTTCGGACACCGTCGATTTTGGTGCTCAGATCGGTTCGGACACCGTCGATTTTGGTGCTCAGGTCGGTTCGGACACCGTCGATTTTGGTGCTCAGGTCGGTTCGGACACCGTCGATTTTGGCGGTCAGATCGGTTTGGACACCGTCGATTTTGGTGCTCAGGTCGGTTCGGACACTGTCAATTTTGGTGCTCAGGTCGGTTCGGACACTGTCGATCTTGGCGTCGAGCACCTCGATTTTTGCGCTTGATTCAGTTCTGAATGTCTGTAGTTCGGCGCTGAGTTCCGTCTTTGCCAGAGTTATTTGCGAACTTAAGCGTTCTTCCGACCGACGAATATCGCGTTGCCACTCGTCCTTCATTTGCACATGGTCGGATGTCGACACCCCCGCGCTCGCCACCTCGGTCAGTGCCCCGGCATGCAAGTCCGCCTGGTTTCTGGCTACCCCGGCCGATTCCAACTGCTGGGCGTGTCCAATCGCATCGAATTCAATTGTCATGGCAGCAGTCTCCGGTACGTGGTATTCGGTTCAACAGAATATGCAGCGACATCGCTTGAGCCGTGCTTGATGACTGCATCAGGATCGAGCGAACTGCATGTGAAAAGAATATTATTTTGGTAAGCATGGCGAGCGTTACGCCGATCAACACTCCCATGTAGAGATAGGAGAGGTCGCGCGAGATGAGTCCTCGCTGGTCCATTCGTACATCAAGAAACGACTTGAGCGCGTCAATTTTTGCATTCTGCAGTGCGATTTCGGCGCTCAGGACCTTTCTGGCGTTTGTCACGTGCGACATCAAACGCGCTTCCGATTCATGGCTTGCGGTTTGCAAATTGTATTGCAGGGTCAACAGTTGAGCCTCCTGCTTGGCCTTGTCCATCATCTTGGCCAACGCTTGTGCATGCACCTCCGTCTGCTGTTGTGGCAAACCTGCCAACTCCAGCTTCCGCACGTAGTCTGTCGTGTCGAAATTGCTCATCATGTCAATTAGACGTCGATATCGCCGGATAGTTCAGCAAAGTTCAGGGAAAAGAGCGGCCGGCTTGGCATGTGGTGCGCTTTTCGGCGGCTCCGTAAGCTGACGCGTCCAATTCGCTTGTCATCTTATTTGGACGGCAACGCCGCCCCATAGTTCAGCGAAATTTGGCGCCCAAGCCCCGGCCGCGCCCGGATGCGGGATGTGCCAGTATAATGACCGGTTCATATTCACTTTTGGCCGGGCCACGCTTGGCTGCACATATCATGCAAGATAAATATAGTCCCGCCGACGTTGAACAAGCCGCCCAAGCCCACTGGAAGGCGATCGACGCCTACAAGGCTGTCGAGAACGACCCGCGTTTCCCGAAAGGTAAGTACTACGCCTGCTCCATGCTGCCTTACCCGTCGGGCAAGCTGCACATGGGCCACGTGCGCAACTATACGATCAATGATGTGATGTACCGCTACCTGCGCATGAACGGCTACAACGTGCTCATGCCGATGGGCTGGGACGCCTTCGGCATGCCGGCCGAGAACGCGGCGATGCAAAACAATGTGCCGCCGGCGCAATGGACCTACTCCAACATCGCCCATATGCGCGAGCAGATGGAATCGATGGGCCTGGCGATCGACTGGTCGCGTGAAATGACCGCCTGCAAGCCCGAATACTACAAGTGGAACCAGTGGATGTTCCTCAAGATGCTTGAAAAAGGCATCATCTACAAAAAAACCGGCACCGTGAACTGGGACCCGGTCGACCAGACTGTGCTGGCCAACGAGCAGGTGGTCGACGGCAAGGGCTGGCGTTCCGGCGCGCCGATCGAAAAGCGCGAAATCCCGATGTACTACGCGCGCATCACCGACTATGCCGACGAACTGCTCGACTACGTCGACAACAAGCTGCCGGGCTGGCCGGAGCGCGTGCGCGTCATGCAGGCCAACTGGATCGGCAAATCGATCGGCGTGCGCTTCGCCTTCCCGCACACCATCGCCAACGCCGCCGGTGAACTGATCGACGACGGCAAGATGTACGTCTTCACCACCCGCGCCGACACCATCATGGGCGTGACTTTCTGCGCCGTGGCGCCGGAACACGCGCTGGCGCAGCACGCCGCGCAGACCAACCCGGAACTGGCGGCCTTCATCGCCGAGTGCAAGCTCGGTAGCGTGATCGAAGCCGACATGGCGACGATGGAGAAGAAGGGCATGCCGACCGGCCTGTTCGTCACCCATCCGGTCACCAACGAGCAGGTCGAAGTCTGGGTCGGCAACTACGTCCTGATCACCTACGGCGACGGCGCCGTCATGGGCGTTCCAGCGCACGACGAGCGCGATTTCGCGTTCGCCAAAAAATATAATCTGCCGATCAAGCAGGTGGTCGCCGTCGAAGGCAAGCAATACTCGCTTGAGGCCTGGCAGGAATGGTACGGCGACAAAGAGAACGGCGTCTCGGTCAATTCCGGCAAATACGACGGCCTCGATCACATTTCCGCCATCAACGCGGTTGCGGGCGACCTGGCCACGGCCGGCCTGGGCGACAAGAAGATCACCTTCCGCCTGCGCGACTGGGGTATCTCGCGCCAGCGCTACTGGGGCACGCCGATCCCGATGATCCATTGCGCCGATTGCGGCGTGGTGCCGGTGCCCGAAAAAGACCTGCCGGTGGTGCTGCCCGAGGACTGCGTCCCGGACGGCAGCGGCAACCCGCTGGGCAAGCACGAAGCTTTCCTCAAGTGCGACTGCCCGCAATGCGGCAAGCCGGCGCGCCGCGAGACCGACACGATGGATACCTTCGTCGACTCGTCGTGGTACTACATGCGCTATACCTCGCCAGGCAGCAACGAAGCGATGGTCGACGCGCGCAACGATTACTGGATGCCGATGGACCAGTACATCGGCGGCATCGAACACGCCGTCATGCACCTGCTGTACGCGCGCTTCTGGACCAAGATCATGCGTGAACTCGGCCTGGTCAAGTTCGACGAGCCGTTCGTCAACCTGCTCACGCAGGGCATGGTGCTGAACGAAACCTACTACCGCGACGACGAAGCCGGCCGCAAGTCCTGGTTCAACCCGGCCGACGTTGACCTGACGCTGGACGACAAAGGCCGTCCGCAAGGCGCCACGCTCAAGAGCGACGGCCAGCCGGTGGTCATCGGCGGTACCGAGAAGATGTCGAAATCGAAGAACAACGGTATCGACCCGCAAGCCCAGATCGGCCAGTACGGCGCCGACACCGCGCGCCTGTTCACCATGTTCGCCTCGCCGCCAGAGCAGACGCTCGAATGGTCCGACAGCGGCGTCGAAGGCGCCAGCCGCTTCCTGCGCCGCGTGTGGGCGTATGCGTACGCGCAGTCGCCGCGCATCGCCTCGGCCCTGGCCGCGACCGACAAGGTTGAAGGCAGCGAAGCGCACAAGACGCTGCGCCGCGAACTGCACAAGATCCTGCAGCAGGCCGACTATGACCTGAAACGCATCCAGTACAACACCGTGGTGTCGGCCTGCATGAAGATGCTCAACACGATGGAATCGGCCAAGCTGGAAGACGGCCCGGCCACCGACGCGGTGATCGCCGAAGGCCTGTCGATCTTCCTGCGCGTGCTCAACCCGGTCGCGCCGCACATCACCCACGTGCTGTGGGAAGAACTGGGCTACGCCAAGGCCCACGGCGACATCCTCAACGTGCAGTGGCCGCAGGTTGACCCGGCCGCGCTGGAACAGGCCGAGATCGAAATGATGATCCAGGTGAACGGCAAGCTGCGCGGCTCGATCAAGGTGGCCAAGGATGCCGACAAGGCCTCCATCGAAGCGATGGCGCTGGCCTGCGAAGCGGTGCAGAAGTACATCGAGACGCCGCCGAAAAAGGTGATCGTGGTGCCGGGCAAGTTGATCAGCATCGTGGTGTAAGCGATGACGATCCTTCGATCCGCCACCGTGCTGCGCGCCGCCGCGGCGCTAGTCCTGCTCGCGACGCTGTCCGCGTGCGGCTTCCAGCTGCGCGGCTCGAACGGCCAGTTCAACATGCCGTTCCGCAGCATCTACCTGGCGTTCCCGGAAACGTCGGCCCTTGGCACGGAATTGAAACGCAACCTGCGCGGCGGCGACGCCGTGCAGGTGCTGACCGATGCGTCCAAGGCCGAGACCCTGTTCGACGTGCTGTCGGAAACGCGCGGCAAGCAGATCCTCTCGCTCAACGCCCAGGGCCGCGTGCGCGAGTATCTGCTCACGTACACCCTGGTGTTCCGCCTGCGCGACGCCAAGGGCTTTGAACTGCTGCCGGCCACCGAGATCTCGCTCAAGCGCTCGATTACCTTCAACGAGAGCCAGGTGCTGGGCAAGGAATCGGAAGAAGTGCTGCTGTACCGCGACATGCAGACCGACCTGGTACAGCAGGTGCTGCGCCGCCTGGTGGCGGTCAAGCCGACATGAGCGTGAGCGATGCAACTGCGCTTTGACGCCCTCGAAGGGCACCTGGCCAAGACGATCGCGCCGCTGTACGTGATCTCCAGCGACGAGCATCTGCTGGCGCTGGAGGCGGCCGACAAGATCCGCCGCGCCGCGCGCGCCAACGGCTATTCCGAGCGCGACGTGCTGACGGTGGAGCGCACCTTCAAATGGGGCGAGCTGCTGGCCGCGAACCAGGCCTTGTCGCTGTTCGGCGACAAGAAGCTGATCGAACTGCGCATCCCGACCGGCAAACCGGGCAAGGATGGCGGTGCGGCGCTGCAAAGCTACGCCAAGGACCTCAGTCCCGACAACCTGACCCTGATCACCCTGCCCAAGCTGGACTGGCAGACCGCCAAGGCGGCCTGGGTCGGCGCCTTGCAGCAGGCCGCGGTGTACATCGAAATTCCGGCGGTCGAACGCGCTCAGTTGCCCGGCTGGATCGGCACGCGCCTGGCCGCGCATGGCCTCTCCGCCGACCGCCAGTCGCTCGACTTCATCGCCGACCGGGTCGAAGGCAACCTGCTGGCGGCGCACCAGGAAATCCAGAAGCTGGCGCTGCTGCACGATCCGGGCAAGCTGACCTTCGAGCAGATTCACGACGCGGTGCTCAACGTGGCGCGCTACGACGTGTTCAAGCTGTCCGAGGCGATGCTGGCGGGCGATCCGGCGCGCCTGGTGCGCATGCTCGAAGGCCTGAAAGGCGAGGGCGAGGCGCTGCCGCTGGTTTTATGGGCGGTCGCCGAAGAAATCCGTACGCTGTTAAAATTGAAATCCGGGATGGCGCAGGGAAGGCCGCTCGGCATGCTGCTCAAGGAATACCGCATCTGGGGTCCGCGCGAACGCATGATGGAACCGGCGCTGCGCCGCATCTCGCTCCCGACCCTGGAAGGCGCGATGCGCGACGCCGCGCAGGTCGACAAGATGATCAAGGGCCTGCGCGCCAAGGGCTTCGCGGGCGACGCCTGGGATGCGATGCTGCAGCTGGCCTTGAAAGTAACGCGCGGATAGACCGCAGCGGCACGCTACCATGGTGCCTGCGCGACGAATGCGCTTCACCTACGTAGACGAGATAATGAACATTACCGAATACATGCAACAGGTCGGCCAGCGCGCCCGCGCCGCTTCGCGCGCCATGGCCAGGTCCGACAGCGCCACGCGCAACCGCGCGCTGCTGCTGATCGCCGATGCGATCGTGCGCGACAGCGCGCTGCTGCGCGCGGCCAACCAGCTCGACCTCGATGCGGCCGCCGCCGCCGGTCTCGCGCCGGCCATGCTGGACCGCCTGCAACTGTCGGACAAGGCCATCGACACCATGGTCGAAGGCTTGCGCCAGATCGTCTCGCTGGCCGACCCGATCGGCGAAATCTCGAACATGAAGTTCCGTCCGAGCGGCATCCAGGTGGGCCAGATGCGCGTGCCGCTGGGCGTGATCGGCATCATCTACGAAGCGCGTCCGAACGTCACGGTCGACGCGGCGGGCCTGTGCATCAAGAGCGGCAACGCCACCATTTTGCGCGGCGGCTCGGAAGCGATCAACTGCAACCGCGCGCTGGCGAAAATCGTGGCCGAAGGCCTGGCCGGCGCCGGCCTGCCGAACGACGGCGTGCAGATTGTCGACACCACCGACCGCGCCGCCGTCGGCGCCCTGATCACCATGCCGGAGTATGTCGACGTGATCGTGCCGCGCGGGGGGAAAAGCCTGATCGCGCGCCTGATCGCCGAGGCCACCGTCCCGATGATCAAGCACCTGGACGGCATCTGCCACGTCTACATCGACACCAAGGCCGATCTGGAAAAGGCGGTGGCGATCGCGTTCAACGCCAAGTGCCACCGCTACGGAACCTGCAACACCATGGAAACGCTGCTGGTCGCGCGCGCCATCGCTCCGGCCGTACTGCCACGCCTGGCGGCGCTGTACGCGACCAAGGAAGTCGAACTGCGCGCCGATCCGGAAGCGCTGGCGCTGCTGGCCGGCTACCCGCACCTGGTCGCCGCCGTGGAAGAAGACTGGAGCACCGAGTACCTTGCGCCGGTGCTGTCGATCAAACTGGTGGACGGCATGGACGCGGCGATCGACCATATCAACACCTATTCGTCGAAGCACACGGAAGCGATCATCACCGAAGACTACAGCGACGCGCTGCGCTTCTTGCGCGAAGTCGATTCGGCCTCGGTGATGGTGAACGCCTCGACCCGTTTCGCGGACGGCTTCGAGTACGGCCTGGGCGCCGAAATCGGCATCTCCAACGACAAGCTGCATGCGCGCGGCCCGGTCGGACTGGAAGGCCTGACATCGCTCAAGTACGTGGTGTTCGGCCACGGCGAAGTACGCTCTTAACTTACTTTGGATGGCCATGCTCTGGATTAAAGCGTTTCACATCGTCTTCATCGCCTCCTGGTTCGCCGGGCTGTTTTACCTGCCGCGCATTTTCGTCAACCTGGCGCAGGAAACCGACACGGTGGCCACCACGCGCTTGCTGCTGATGGGGCGCAAGCTGTTCCGCTTCACCACCATGCTGGCGGTGCCGGCGGTGCTGCTCGGTGTCTGGCTGTGGCTCGGGTACGGTTTTAAAGGCGGGTGGATGCATGCCAAGCTGGCGCTGGTGCTGCTGGTGATCGGGTATCACCACGCGTGCGGCTCGCTGCTGAAAAAATTCGAGAACGGCGCCAACAAACGCAGTCATGTCTGGTTCCGCTATTTCAACGAGGTGCCGGTGCTGATGCTGACCGCCATCGTGATCCTGGTCGTGGTCAAACCCTTCTGACGGGGGCTTCATGAGTAAAACGGTTCAGTATTTTTTCGCGCCGCAGTCGCCGTGGGCGTATCTGGGGCATGAGCGCTTCGTGGCCATGGCGCAGGCACGCGGGGCCCTGATCGACATCAAGCCTTTTGACCTGGGCAAGGCGTTCAGCGTGTCGGGCGGGCTGCCGCTGGCCAAGCGCGCGCCGCAGCGCCAGGCCTACCGCCTGCAAGAGCTGGGGCGCTGGTCGAAGCACCTGGGCTTGCCGCTGATTGCGCATCCGACCTATTTTCCGGTGCCGCCCGAGGCGGCGGCGCGCCTGATCATCGCCGCGCGCACCAGCCTGGGCGCCGATGCGGCGCTGGGGCTGACCGGTGCGATCATGCGCGCGCTGTGGGCCGAGGACCGGAATATCTCGGACGCGGATACGCTGGCGCAGATTGCCAGCGCCTGCGGGCTCGATGGGAAGATGCTGGTCAAGTCGTCCGAGACGGCCGGCGTGCAGGAACAGTATGACCGCAACACCGATGAAGCCATGGCCGCCAGTGTGTTCGGGGTGCCGTGGTACGTGGTTGACGGGGAGGGATTCTGGGGACAGGACCGGCTTGAATTTGTGGAGCGGGCACTAAGTTAGCGCGGGAAGTCGTTTCTGGCAGTGCCAGGAACGACGGTAACTGCGCAAACGGCCTCGCATAGAGTAGCACCAACAGAGTATCTTTTTTTACAACGGACAAAGGGTTCACCAAATGCCATCATTTTTCTGCCCCTGCCCTCGCGGCATGGAAGCGGCTCTCGCCGAAGAACTGGGCGAAATCGCCCTCACCAGCACCACCATGAAGGTGCACAACCAGGTTCCCGGCGGCGTGCACTGCTCCGGCGACCAGACTGACGCCTACCGCATCAACCTGCACTCGCGCATCGCGTCGCGCGTGCTGATGCGCATGGCGCACGCCAGCTACGCCAACGAGAACGATATCTACGACCTGGTCCTGGCCCAGCCATGGGAAGACTGGTTCAGCGTCGACCACACCATCCGCGTCGACGTCACCGCCGTCAAGTCGCCCCTGCGCAGCCTCGAATTCACCACGCTGAAAATCAAGGACGCCATCTGCGACCGCTTCCGCGACCAGTTCGACAAGCGCCCCTCGGTCAACACGCGCGAGCCGGACATGCGCATCGTGGGCTTTCTCGACAACCGCAATTTCACGGTCTACCTCGACACCTCCGGCGAAGCCCTGTTCAAACGCGGCTGGCGCGAAGAAACGGGCGACGCGCCGCTGCGCGAAAACCTCGCCGCCGGCATGCTGCGCGTCTCCGGCTGGAAACCTGGCACGGTGCTGTTCGACCCGATGTGCGGCTCCGGCACCATCCTGATCGAAGCGGCCCAGATGGTGCAGGGCATTCCGCCCGGCGCGCGCCGCAGTTTCGCGTTCGAGAAATTCCACAACTTCGTGGCCGCCCCGTGGCAAGACATGAAAAACGCGATCAAGCCGCTGCCGTTACCAAGCGAGCCGACCATTTTCGGCAGCGATATCTCGGGCGACATGGTCGCCATGACGCGCCATAACCTGAAAATCGCCGGCATCATGTTCGACGTGCCGCTCAAGCAGATCGAGGCGCAGGAAGTCAAGGCCCCGACCGAGCAGCCGGGCATCCTGCTGACCAACCCGCCGTACGGCGAGCGGATCGGCGTGCGCGGCGACAGCACCATCCCGGCCGACGACATGTCGGTCGCGTTCTACTCGGCGCTGGGCACCACGCTCAAGCAGCGCTTCGCCGGCTGGACCGTGTTCCTGTTCACCGCCGACCTGACCTTGCCCAAACTCCTGCGCCTGAAGGAAGCGCGCAAGACGCCATTCTTCAACGGCGCGCTCGAGTGCCGCCTGTTCAGGTTCGACATGGTGGCCGGCTACAACCGCCGCGAAGAAGCCAAGCCGAAACCGGAGTAAGCATGTTCCCCAGCCCGCCGCCCGACCTGCCGCCCGATCCCGTCACGCCGGTGCCCCTGGCGCCGGCGCCAAGGCGCGCAGTGCCCGGCATGGTGGGCCTGGCGACACTGCTGGCCGGGCTGTCGATGCTGGGACCATTCTCGATCGACGCCTACCTGCCGGCCTTCCCCAACATCCAGGCCTCGCTGGGCGCCACCCCGATCGAGGTCCAGCAAACCCTGACCGCCTACATGCTGGCCTTTGCCGGCATGGTGCTGTGGCACGGCGCGCTGGCCGACGCTTTCGGGCGCCGCAACGTGGTGCTGTGCGCGCTGGTGGTGTTCGCCATCGGCACCTTCGGCTGCGCCGCCTCGCATTCGGTGCACTATCTGTGGATCTTCCGCATCATGCAGGGCGTGTCGGCCGGGGCCGGGATGGTGGTGGGACGCGCCATCATCCGCGACCTGTACGACGATGCGCCGGCGGCGCGCCTGCTCTCGCTGGTGACCATGATCTTCACCATCGCGCCGGCGATCGCGCCGATCCTGGGCGGCTGGATCGTCAAGTATTCCGACTGGCGCACCATCTTCCTGGTGCTGCTGGCCTACAGCGTGATCCTGTTCATTTTCTGCTACCGGCGCCTGCCCGAAACGCTGCCGCCGGAAAAGCGCCAGGCCTTCAATCCGCGCTACCTGTGGCAGAACTACAGCGCCGTTTTCAGTTCGCCCCTGTTCCACATGAAGGCCGGTATCGTGGCCTTCAACTTCGCCGGCCTGTTCCTGTATATTGCGGCCGCGCCGGTGGCGCTGCCGCTGCACCTGGGCCTGGGGCCCGACCAGTTCGGGTGGCTGTTCATTCCTACGGTGGCCGGCATTTTCCTCGGTGCGCTCGCGGCCAACCGCATCGCCGGCAAGATCACCTTCGCGCGCCAGATCGGCATCGGTTTCGGCTTCTTGCTGGCCGCCGCCCTCGCCAATCTGTTGTATCACAGCGTCTTTACACCGGCGCTGCCGTGGAGCGTGGCGCCGATGTTCTTCTACACCTTCGGCATGTCGCTGATCGCTCCCGGCGCCACCCTGCTCGCGCTCGACCTGTTCCCGCACATCCGCGGCACGGTCGCCTCGTGCCAGTCGTTCGCCGTGACCCTGCTGGGCGCACTGGTGGCGGGCGTGATCGCGCCCTTCCTGTCGCACTCGATGCTGTGGCTGGCCATGGGGCAGGTCGGTTTCGCCCTGTGCGCACTGGGCTTGTGGGTGGCGTCGCGCATGTACCGCCGCCGGCGTTCCGACAGTCTCCGGAGTGTGCCCCACAAGCAGCCTCTACAATAAAACTTTTGCCTTGGGTAATGTTCCACGGGTCAACATTCGTGCATATATGCTAAGATAGCCGTTTTTAAAACCTGACATGCTGCCCAAACCCCGCGCGCGACAGGTGCATGTTGACTTTTTCGTCGTGGCCGCATTGCGTTGTGCGCCACCTCCAACCATCGACCATTTGGCGGCAGTTTTCGACACAATGCAGCATTCGGACAATGATCTTCGCAAGCGGCCAGGGCGTGCCCTGCCCCCACGGTTTCCCGCACCAGCCGGACAAGTGCGCGTTGCGGATGCGGACGATGGATTCCGTTTAAGGCTCCAATGAACGACAATCCTGCCAGCGCGCTGTCGCGGGCCGCTTCCGCCGCCGAGCCGAGCGCCACTTTCGGCGCGGCCGATCTCCCTGCGCAGCCGCGCATCCTGCTGATCGACGACGAGCCACGCCTGCTGTCGGCCCTGCACGAACTGCTGCGCGACCGCGGCTTCGAACTGGTGACCGCCAAAAGCGGCGCCGAGGCGCTGGCGCAGTTGAGCGCGCGCCGCTTCGACCTGGTCCTGCTCGACCTGCGCCTGCCGGACATGAGCGGCCATGAGATCATGGACTTCATCAATGAGCGCGAGATCGACGCCGACGTGATCGTGATGAGCGGCGACGTCGGCATCGAGGCGGCCATCGGCGCGCTCAAGCGCGGCGCCTACGATTACCTGCGCAAGCCGTACAGCCGCGAAGAGATGCTCAAGACGGTCGGCAACGCGCTGCAGCAGCGCAGCCTGGCCATGGCCAACGAGCGCATCGCCTCGCAGCTGGAAAACTCGGAGAAGCTGTACCGCTACCTGGTCGACAGCTCGCCCGACATCATCTACACCCTCAATCACGAGGGCCGCTTCACTTTCATCAACGACCGCGCCTTCCAGCTGCTCGGTTTCGCGCGCGAAGACCTGATCGGCCAGCACTACACCATCCTGGTGCACGATGAAGACCTGGAGCGCGCGCGCTACGCCTTCAACGAGCGCCGGGTCGACGAGCGCGCCTCGCGCAATGTGGAACTGCGCCTCAAGTGCCACGCGCGCGCGGGCCAGAACCGGGCGTTCAACACGACCCTGATGACGATCTCGCTCAATTCGATGGGCATGCATGTGCCGGACCACGACGTCAAGAAGCTCGAGTTCTACGGCACCTACGGCGTGGCGCGCGATATCACCGACCGCAAGCGCGCCGAGGAAGTCATTTCCTACCAGGCCTACCACGATATCCTGACCGACCTGCCGAACCGCATCCTGTTCAAGGACCGCCTGGGGCTGGCCATCATCCAGGCCAAGCGCAAGCTCACCGAGCTGGCCGTGATGTTCATCGACCTCGATCGCTTCAAGCTGGTGAACGACACGCTCGGCCACGTCAAGGGCGACGAGCTGCTGCAGCAGGTCGCGCTGCGCCTGAAGCTATGCCTGCGCGATGGCGACACCCTGGCGCGCCAGGGCGGCGACGAATTTACCATCGTGCTGCCGGAACTGGCCGGGCGCGGCGAAGCGAAGGCGATCGCCGAGAAGTTCCTCACCTGCCTGCACCTGCCGTTCGACCTCGATGGGCACCAGGTGCACGTCTCGGCCAGCATCGGCATCGCGATCTATCCGGGCGACGGCGAGTCGATCGACGAATTGCTGCGCCACGCCGACATCGCCATGTACCAGGTCAAGGCGCTGGGCAAGAACGGCCACAGTTTTTATCACAACTCGATGCTCGACGTGTCGCACCAGAAGATCGCGCTGGAACAGAGCCTGCGCAAGGCGCTCGAGCAGAACGAGCTGGAAATGTACTACCAGCCGCAGATCGACGTGATCACCGGCCGCATCATCGGCGCCGAAGGGCTGATGCGCTGGAACCATCCGCAGCGCGGCGTGCTGAGCGCGAACGAGTTTTTGCCGTTCGCCGAAGACAATGGCCTGATGCTGCCGATTTCCGACTGGATGCTGGACGCCTTGTGCCGCGATATGCTGGTGTGGAACGAGAACGGCGGCGAGGCGATCCGCCTGTCCCTGAATCTGTCGCCGCAATACCTGGACCGCGGCGACTTTTTCGAGAAGATGCGCGGCGCGCTGCAGCGCTACGGGATTTCGCCGGCCCAGATCGAAGTCGAGATCACCGAGAATATCTGCATCCGCAATCCGCAGTATGCGATCGAGCAGTTGAACAAACTGTGCCAGCTGGGCGTGTCGGTGGCGATCGACGACTTCGGCACCGGCTACTCGTCGCTGTCCTACCTGCACCGCTTCCCGATCCACACCATCAAGATCGACCAGTCGTTTGTGAAGGAAATCCACGACGAGCAGGGGCATTATCCGGTCATCCTGGCGATCATTTCGATCGCGCGCGGCTTGGGTTTGCACCTGATCGCCGAAGGCGTGGAAACCGAGGTGCAGGCGCGCTACCTCAAATCGAACGGCTGCCTGACCATGCAGGGCTACCTGTTCCATCATCCGATTTCACTGGCCAGCTTCCTGGAAGTGCTGCGCGAGCAGGAAGTGCAACTGGCCGCTTGCCAGGCCATGCCGCAGGCCAAGCGGGCCTGAGGGCAGCGGCGCCGCAAGAGGCCTGACAAGACTGCACATCCTGGCGCACAGCGCCTGCGCCCATCCATGGGAATGGTGTAAGATACTGTATATATATACAGTTGAGCGCCTGGCCCATGGAACTGACCGACAAGCTGGAAATCCTCGCGGATGCGGCAAAATACGACGCGTCCTGCGCCAGTAGCGGCGCGCCCAGGCGCAGCTCCGAGGGCAAGGAGGGCATCGGCGCCACCAATGGCATGGGAATCTGCCACAGCTACACGCCGGACGGGCGCTGCGTCTCCCTGCTCAAGATCCTGCTGACCAATTTCTGCGTCTACGATTGCCAGTATTGCGTCAACCGGCGCACCTCCAACGTGCCGCGCGCGCGTTTTTCGGTCGATGAAGTGGTCAAGCTGACGCTCGATTTTTACTTGCGCAACTATATCGATGGCCTGTTCCTCAGTTCCGGCATCATCCAGTCGGCCGACTACACCATGGAACAACTGGTGGCCATCGCGCGGCAGTTGCGTGAAGTCCACAATTTTCGCGGCTATATCCACCTCAAGACCATTCCGGATGCCGATGCCGCCCTGATCGCCGCCGCCGGCAAGTATGCCGACCGGCTCAGCGTCAACATCGAACTGCCGACCGAGGGCAGCATCGCGCGCCTGGCACCCGAAAAAAGCGTGCACACCATCAAGCTGGCGATGGGGGCCATCCGCCGCAAGCTCGACGAAAAGGCCGGGGAAGCGCGCGCACCCAAGTTCGCGCCGGCCGGGCAGAGTACGCAGATGATCGTCGGGGCCGATGCCAGTGACGACCACACCATCCTGGGCACCGCCGAAACCCTGTACGGCAGCTACAAGCTCAAGCGCGTCTACTATTCGGCCTTCAGCCCGATTCCGCACAGCCCCGACAGCGTGCCGCTGGCGCCGCCGCCCATGCAGCGCGAGCACCGCCTGTACCAGGCCGATTTCCTCATGCGCGGCTACGGCTTCAATGCGGCCGAACTGCTGCCGGCGGCCGGCAACCTGGCGCTCGACATCGATCCCAAGCTGGCCTGGGCGCTGGCGCACCGCGAGCATTTCCCGATGGACTTGAACATGGCCGAGGAAGCGATGATCGCGCGCGTGCCCGGCATCGGCCTGCGCAACGCCAAACGGCTGGTGGAACTGCGCCGCCTGCGCCGCATCCGCTACGCCGACCTGACCCGCCTGCGCTGCAGCATGAAAAAAATCGCGCCCTTCATCGTCACGGCCGACTACCGACCTGCATCGGACACTACCGCGTCCGAGGTGCTGCGCCGCTCGATGGCCGAGCATTCACCCCGGCAGCTGGATTTATGGGCGCAATTGCAGGCGGCGTAAGCGCGGCCGCTTGCGCCGCGGCCGGGCGTCCGGTACTGGTCCATTCCTTCGACCAGTGGCGCCATGCCGCGCGCGACTTGCTGGCGCACAAAGTGCCGCCCCACGCGGTGCAATGGATTTCGCACAAGGATGACGGCGATTTGTTTTCGCAGGGCGCGCAACCGCCGGCGCCGGATGCGGTCGAACCTCATAGCACGTCCACCATGCGCATCTCGCGCCAGCTGATGGACATGCTGCAAAGCGCCGCCTGTTGCCGCGTGCCGAACCGCTGGGCGTTTTTGTACCTGGTGCTGTGGCGCTGGCAGCAAGGCGAAAAAGACGTGCTCTCGGCGGCCGACGACGATGGCGCCCGCCTGCACGCCATGGTCAAGGCGGTGCAGCGCGAGCAGCACGACATGCACGCTTACATCCGTTTTCGCGAGCGCCGCGAAGACGCCGGTCCGCCCCGTTTCGTGGCCTGGTTCGAGCCGGCCCACGATGTGCTGCCGCAGGTGGCGCGCCACTTCGCCAGCCGCATGGGACGTGTCACGTGGATGATCGCCACGCCCGAGGCCAGCGTGCTGTGGGATGGCGCCACCCTGCACAGCACCGGCCCGCTGATGCGCGGCCCGGAAGACATCGACGATGCCGGCGAAGCGTTGTGGCTGACCTATTACCGCAGCATCTTCAACCCGGCCCGCCTCAATGCCGACCTGATGCACGGCCACATCCCCACGCGCTTCTGGAAAAACCTGCCGGAGGGCGCGCTGGTGCCGGGGATGGTGTCGCAGGCGGCCGCCGGCGCGCGCAAGGTGGGCCAGACCCACAGCGTGGGGCAGCGCGGCGGTACGGTCATTCCCATTTCCGCCGACAAGGCGCAGCCGCAGCGCGAGGCGCCCAGCACGCTCGACCAGTGCCGCCGCTGCGAACTGTGGCAGAACGCGACCCAGGCGGTCGGCGGCATCGGTCCGCTTGAAGCGCGCATCATGCTGGTGGGCGAGCAGCCGGGCGACCAGGAAGACCTGGCCGGCCTGCCGTTCGTCGGCCCGGCCGGGCAACTGCTCGACCGCGCCATGGCCAAGGCCGAGCTGGACCGGCGTACGATCTATCTCACCAATGCCGTGAAGCACTTCAAATGGGAGCCGCGCGGCAAGCGCCGCATGCATAAAACGCCGGCCCAGCGCGAGGTGGACGCGTGCAGCTACTGGCTGGGCAGCGAGCTCGAACAGGTCCGGCCGGAAGTGGTCGTCGCCCTGGGCAGTACCGCGCTCAAGGCGGTGACGGGCAATCCGCACGCGACGCTCAAGGAGGTGCTGGGCAAACCCTTCATGCACGCGGGGCGCTGGGTGGTGGTGGTGTATCACCCGTCCTACATCCTGCGCGTGCCCGGGGAGGACATGAAGGCGCAAGCGTTTGGCGTGATGGTCGACGGCTTTCGCCAGGCGCGCGAACTGGCGCTGCCTGGGGCGGCGCCGTAAGGGCGGGCCGCGACAAGGGCGGGAAGCTCATGCGATCAGCCGGGCACCGCCGTCCGGCGTGCCGATGCAGCGCGCCAGCGCATGGCTTGCTGCGTAGCACAGGGTGACTGCGCATCCCAGCAACACATAGCACAGCAGCCCCGGCTGCTGCATCAACTGATGGCCGAACAGGTCGGCACCGATGGCGGTGAGCATCATCATCAGGGGAAAATGAAACAGGAAGGCCATGCTGGCGCCGGCGGCCAGATGGCGGTTGATCCTGGCAAGCAAGGAGGGCGCCGCCGCGTCGCCAGCCGGGAGCTTCGGACTACGGTGGAGTATGGTGGCGAGCACGGCAAATCCCATTCCCACAAGCACGTACTTCCACTGCATCAGCATGTGCCCCCATGGCGCCGGCAGCAGGTCGGTGCGGGCCCCGGTCAGGCGCGAAAACAGGATGGCCGTGGCCAGCAGGGCCCAGGCCGCCAGCGGATGAAGCGGGGGCCGCGGCCACGGGCCGCGCAGGCCGACCGCCACGCCCAGCAGCCAGATGGTCAGCCAGGGCCAGAAGTCCGGCGGCATCCCTATCGCCAGGGCGAGCACGAGCGCAGCGCCGATCGCCATGCTGCATGGCTTGCCGCTGCGCCATGCGCGCCGCGTCAGCACCAGGAGGCAGCATGACCACCACAAGTAGGCGTACAGATACAGCATGCTGTTGCTGCCGAAGGTAGGCACCAGCGCGGGTTGCAGCATGAACAGGTTGCCGAAAAAGGCGGTCCAGCTCAGGGTCACTGTGCTAAAGGCAGGAAAGTCCGAATACAGGCCCGAGCCATTGAGGAAATGCGCACCGGCCAGGTCGAGCAGGCCGCCCAGGACCAGCACCGGCAGCAAAGCCAGGTGTGAGTGCCACCAGCGGCGCAGCAAGGCAAGCTCGCCCTGCGCTGGCGCCATGCGTCGCAGGAGCAGGCCGGCGAAAATGCCGTTCAGGACGAAAAACACGGCAAAGGATTCATGCCCCAGTCCGGTGAAGAAATAAAACACTTGATCGAGGTGGGATTTTTCGTGCAAGGCGTCGTAGTCGACAAACATGAGGAAGCGAAAGTGGTACAGAAGCGTTATCACGGCGCTGATCCACAGCGACGTGTCCAAGAATGTTTCAAAGCGTCTATTCATGGCACCTTCCTTCATCGGTTCCGGGCGATAGCCAGCGCCCCATTGTCCATGCACGCGTACATCGGTAGTTTGTGGCCGGACAAAACCGCAGGCCTGCGCCGTATCGTTGCGGTGGCGGTTCGCGGCCGCCACAACCCGGCGGGCGGGGGGCATGGCGGCGCGCGCGCGGGGGCTGCGGGGAGCGAAGATGGCGAATGGATCGAAAACCCTTGGGCGGGGGGGCGGCCGGGCGCTATAATGCGTGCGACCGTTCAGGTCGTCCAAGAGTCCGAATCGGACCAGAAATGCGGCTGTAGCTCAATGGATAGAGTATTGGCCTCCGAAGCCAAGGGTTGTGGGTTCGATCCCCGCCAGCCGCACCAAAAATCTGTTTAATTTCAATTGGTTAGCGATTTATCAATCGTGCGGCCACTCGTTCCTCGATGAAAAAATTTTCCTATGTAGGGGTAATGTAGGATTTTTTGGTCAACAGTTCTCCATTGAGCAGCACTTGCGCCGCGTCTCCGGACGGGGTGACGGCAGGCGGGAGACGGGTCACATCACGCTTGGCAGGACGACTTCTACCTATTGCAGTTCAGTGACGCATTGACGTAGTGCCTGTCGTTTGTGTTCAGGTAGTTCTGAGTAAGCCAAGATGATTTCGGCGAGGCGGTCGTCGCCACAGTAGAAATAGGCCGTAGAAACTCCTAGCACCTTGGCTATAGCTTCGACGAACTTGTGCGACGGTTCATGAATGCCATTCTCATACCGGCTCATCCGAGCACTTGCCGACGACTCCTCCAGCCCCGCCAACACTCCGAGCTTGTCCTGTGGCAGCTCCGAACGCAGTCTGACTTCGCGGAGGCGACGCGCAAACGTTGAAGGCTTCTGCAAGGGGAGTGACGGCATCCGTCGATAATCGTAGATTACCTTGGATATTTCTCTACGATAAACGTAGAATCGGCGTCTTAATCGTCGAAATCGGGAATGCTCCAGTTGAAGAAATCTTTTTACGCTATCTTGCTGCTAACAGGCTGCGCGTCTACTACCGGGGTCGTCCTCACTGGCAAGGACACATACATGATCGTCCGTGAGGACAACAGCCCGGCTGCGTCGCTAGGCACTATCAAGGCCGCGACATTCAAAGAGGCCGGGGCTTTCTGCGCTGGGCAGGGGAAGGCCATGCAGATCACCAAAGAGAGTGATACACCACGGTCGTTGGGGCAGTTTCCACAGACGACGTTGCACTTCACTTGCGTGTAGCAACATGCAGATCACCTGGACCGGCGATGTTGACCATGCCCGAGACATCGACCCCACGGACGCCATCGCCCGCAGTGCAAGAAATCTATCCGACGACGAGCGATACATTCTTTACAGGCTGGCGGCAGGCCTCTCGCGCGACCCTCGCACGACGGCGCATAGAGGCATGCCAGTGCTGCTACCTGTCGCCGAGTTTGCCCAGCACGTCAGATTGAATGGGAAAAGAGCATACCGCCGTCTTGGGGCCGCCACTGAAGCACTTTTTGGCCGAACGGTAGAGATTGAGTTTGGCAACGGTACTGAATTGCACTTCGCGTGGGCCTCAAGTATGTGGACACGAGACGATGCTTTCGAGCTGAATTTCACTGACACTTTTGTTCAGCATCTTTTGGACGCGATTGCTAAGTCAGAGGCCAGCAGGAGCCGCGCGCCGCTTTGCATCACCCTGAAGGAGGAACACGAAGGAAGCGACAACATCCTTCTGGTTGCGCTGGAGCCGACAAAGTCCAAGAGCAAGCTTCAGCCGCGACGCCCTCGAAGAGTTATCCAGTGGCCGCGCCTGTTGGACCGGGTAAAAATGCGCTTAAAGAGGTTGGTGTCAGCCGAGCAGGCAGACCGACTGATCGAATTGACGGATACTGAGGAGCCGTGGCGCAGGATGTCACGTTCTAAGTTCCATGACTTTACGACGCGTGACATCGGTACGCTAACAGCGTGGCTCATCGACAAGATGGATACTGCGGAGGTCATGCCCCTCACGATACCGTACGCCGGCTAAAGGCCGCTGGCAACTTGGTCCAACGTGATGGCCCGGCATTACCTGCTGCTGTCTTTTTGTTTGCTCTCATCCATACCACTATGACTCGCTTTGCGCCTCCTGCTGTATATAAATGCCCGTCCTGCGGGACCCTGCTGACGTGGGCGCGGCTCGCTTCATTTCGCCCTACGGGTGCAGGCACTAAGTGGTCGGACGGTGGCGAGCAGGAGAACGGTTTGGTTGACATGTGCTTGGTCGTAGGTTGCCCTGGATGTTCAACAATTTTGTGGCGCGAAGACTGCGATTCTGTGGGGACCTTGCCTCGCAAGCCGCCTGAAGTCGGGCCACTCGCACGCGTGATCGCAAGGTGGAATGGGGATAAACACGGCCACCTTGCCGCAGAGCAGGCGTGGCGTGATGTTCCTGGCGAATGGAAAGACGCACAGCATAGGAGGTCGTTGCGGAACCTTAGTGTGGACCGTAAGATAAAACACGCACGCACACTCTCCCCAACCCGCGAACTATTTCTGCGACGCCATCTTTGGTGGATGAGCAACGATCATGAGCGGGTGCTCGACGACGGAACAATGTCCAGGCTTGAGCCTGCAATGCCCAACATCGCTCGTGAGGAAAACATGATGCGGCTCTTGGAACTGCTAGAAGTGACTGCCGACGCCTCAATGCGCCGTGTCGAACTCCTGCGGATGCTGGGTAGATTCGATGAGTCAATCGCGCTTTTGAAGTACGCAGCAAACCCAATAGGCCGGCTCGTTGGGGAAAACCTTGAAGTCAAAGCGTGGGCGTTGGCAGGCGACAAGAGCTTGAAAGTTGTGTCCGTCCGTGCCTTGCATCGTGGGCAGTCGGGTAATTGACGTGCAAGGCGTGCTCTACGAGCTGCCAGCGACGCGGCAGACACTTTGTGGCTCTACCATAGAGTACGCGGCATCGACGGGCTTGGTGTAGCAACCTGCGTTTCAAACTGATCCGAGGGGCCAAACGCAAAGACCTGATGGATACGCACGAGGAGATCGAGGGCCGCGTGCTGGAAACAAAGAATACGGCGTAGAGTAGTCGCTGCCGCAGCGATAGAAGCTGCCACGAGTGACTACAATGGTGATGTAGGCGGCGGCGATACGAGCGCTTTGCTGGGCATTTACCACGGCGCCGCCCGGACTTATTACGTTTCTTGCCATGATTCTATGAAAAACTACACCTGTAAAATTTGGCGTGATGTGGGCGTGATCTGCGGCGTGGGGCTGGTCATGTCTGGCGCGTTTTGGCTGCTGCTGAATACTTATTACAGCGAACGAATGCCGGGCGAGGTTAAAGCCTGGGCGCCGGTTTTTACATTCGTCGTCACTGCTTGGTTCTGCATTGCGCATCGCCTGAAAAACCCTCCGCAGGAGTAGGTCAAAGTAACATCGGCCTGCCGAACAATGTTGCTGTCGACAACCCAGCCGCACCGCTCACCCTTTGGCTAGCAGAGCCATTGAGTTGATGGTCAGTTGCAGTTATCGTCAGTTCATGCTGATGGGTCGCAGGTCGACCAGTTTTCAAATGCAACTCGCTATACCTGGGAGGCTTTAGAGCTTGCAGGCGACATTACAGGACTTACCTGCGTGACGGCTGACCCTGGCCTCAAGCCAAAGGGAGCCTCAGAGCTTGGAGCACAGGGAGCCGTCCGCCGCTGCATACGGTCTGGCCTGATTCTTCAACTACCCACATAATCACTGCATAATTCACGAGGAAGGTTCGATCATGTCAGCACGATTCGATGTAGTTCTGTCCGATGACCTCAACAGGGACATAGACAAGGCAGTAGAGGCGAACGCAACCAACAGGGGCGAGCTGATGCGCAAGGCGTTGCAGCTCTATCTCGCTGCCCTGGACGGCAAGCGACGCGGCCTCAAGCTGGGTCTGGTCGATCCGAAGACCGAGAAGATGCAAACGGAGTTCATCGGCCTATGAGCAATGGCATCGGCCTCAACAGTCACTGTCAGACTACTCCGTTGACTCAGGAGCCGTCGCTCGGGGTGTCCGTGGTCAGGGCCGCACGAAGTTGATGCTCGATCGCTAGTCGCTTTGCCTCTTCTTCCCCGTATTTTGCCGCCGAAAAATATCGACGCTTGGGTAGCCCGGCTTTATCTCGGACCATGGAAGTCCAGTATCTTGTTGTGTAGGTCTTCCCATCAGCGGTCACAGTCTTCACATTCGTAATCCCGACGCCGGGCACGTCGCACTCCGGCACTCGCGCATACGGATGCTCCTCCGGCTCCACCTTGCACGGTCGACGCATCAGCGGATATTATGCTATCGGAAACGCCCGTGTTTCGCTCTTAATATCAGGATGCAGGACGTAGAAACCCTGCACCAGTTCAAGCATCTGCGAGCGTGCATGAACCGCAAGGTCGAAGGCCGCTTGGTCGCCGTATTTTTTTATGGAAAATTGTCGCGTGCGGTTGGCACCGTCACCAGTTAGGAGCCTCGCCTTCCAATAATCCTGGCCACGGTCGCGCGTACGAATTACCCCTGGAACTCCACTCGTGTTTGTGGTGCGGACTGTGGCGCAAACCTCGCGCTTGGATAACGGAACACATTCTATGTTGACCTCATCGCGGAAAGCAATAGCAGCCCGCATGGCGGCGTCCATCCCCCCAAATTGTTCGGCATTGAGTCGGCGGTCGACAATATACCCACGTCGCCGGATCAACACCCTCCATCCGAGCTGCACCCATTCTCCATCGGGGTTTTTATACCTATAAGGTGAGATTCCATAGGGCTTCGTCATCGGATGCCGTCTTCCGGTGTGAGTGAATTTTCAGTATTGAAGGACTAAACGAGAGTAATAGTGACGTTGCGCCAATTGGTCCCGTCAAACTCGACCAAGGAATTTGAACCTGTGAGAATCAATTTTCCTTCAATAACAGCCATTCGACTGCAAAAGAAATGTTTGGTTTGTGTCGCTTTTTTACCTTCCACTTTAAATAACCCGAATCGACCCAGCCCTACATAAATCGCCCCCAGATATTCAATAACGCAATAAATAACATGTTTAACATTTTCGCCGTTGTGAATTACATCGATTTTTTCCCAGTAATCCTGCCCATTCCATCGATATAGAACTCCGTCCCAACCACACACGTATATTTCTTTGTCGGAAACCCAATGGAGTCCTATCAACTGTTTATTGGTTGGCACTGAGTCGACTTGATGCCAATCAGAGCCATCAAAACGCAAAACAATACCTTTGGCTCCGACAGCGATAGCAGTATTTGGGTGAACAGGCTGGATTAAGTTAATCCACTGTGTTGGGAAATTTCGGGAAATGGTGGCGCCGTCCCAGTGGGACAAACCTTTGCTGTGTGCAAACCAACAATTCTTTTCATCCACACCCCAGATGGACATGACGCCGCCAAATTGACCAGTCTTGTGGACTACACGCTTACTATTTTTGACATCTATTAGTTCGCCTGACGCTGTTCCGAGGATATAGCAACTGGGTGTAAATCGATAAATTGAAGTCACCCATGTATCAATACTAAAAAGCAACTTCCATTCTATTTTCCCGGCTGCAGCATACACCGCGAACACGCCGCTAACAATTTCTTCTGGGTCATCCCCTTCATAGTTCCAGCACGCATGGACCAGATATTCATTGGCTTTCTCTCCTGGAATTACCTTGAACAAATCCATTTCAATTTTTCGATTATCATGCGTGTCATTAAAAATTGCCATTTTAGCTACCCTTTTTTTAATTGGGAAAGTGAAAGTCTCAATGCGCCAGCGATATTAAGTGTTGTTTTTCGACCAAGGTATCCGAACAATAGTATTGTCGTTGATCTTCGGACACAAGCGTTTTATCCACGCGTCAACAACGGCCATCACACACTTTGCCTCTTTACTCGTAAGCTCGCCCGCCTCTAACTGTTTCTCGGCATTATCTTTAGCTTTGCCGTACGTGTATGGACGCCCACTTGCCTCGGCCTCATTAGCATGCTCCCTCTGCATTAAAGTAGCCTTACCATGTGGGCTGGTGACATCTTTAGTTCCACCGCGTAAAGCGATACACGGAGCAGCGGAAAAACTATACCCAGTACAGATTGGAGATTCAAGCGAACTGGACAGTTTTTGCTTTCCGTCCATAAATATTGCATGCTGCACAACGTGATGAGACTGCTCATCGTTGATCCTATTTTCTTCCTCATCTCTGCCGCCATGTGGATGAACTGGATATTTTTCCAACTCTTTTTTGCAATCTA
>NZ_JAQOZV010000057.1:0-48618 GCF_030348125.1 Massilia sp. DJPM01 | reverse complement strand
TTGAATCCGTTCACCACCTACGTCGATGCGCAAAACCTCAGCCGGGGCAATCCCGGCCTCAAGCCGCAGCTTCTGACCTCATGGGAGATCGGCGCCAACGCGGACATGGAGCATCTGAGCGGCAGTGTGAGTACCTTCTACCGAACCAGCCGCGATACGGTGGCCGATGCGCGCAGTTTCGCCGACAACGTGCTGGTCACCTCAAAGCAGAATGGCGGGCAGGCGCGCTCGGCAGGCGTCACAGGCTCTCTCGATTGGACCCCTGATGCGAAGCTGAGTCTGGGCATGGATGGCGGCGCCTATCGCGTGGTGCTGTCCACCCCCGATTTGTATGGTGCTGTGCGCCAGGACGGCATCGCGGGCTATATCAACCTGAGGGCAAGTTACAGCGCAGGACCAGACAATCTGTCGCTCGACGCGCATGGCCAGTCGTCGGCAATCACGCCACTCGGCCGGCATGGCGCGACCAGCAATGTGAACCTGAGCTGGAAGCGCCAGTTGAGCAAGACGCTCAGCCTGACGGTCAACGCCAGCGATATCTTCGATGGCAGCAAGCGCACCTACCGCACCGATGCGAGCACCTTCCGCCAGGACGGCTACGATCATTTCCTCGCACGGCGCATCTACCTGGGCTTTGTCAAAAAGTTCGAGTGACGCGCACCATGCAGCTTAGGTAATCACACGGTAACAAGGCGTATAAGCCTTGCCCGGCAATTTCATCCGGCTTTGCGCGACGAACGACGACAGCAGCGCATCCATCGGTCCCATGATGGCGGCGTCGCCGTGGATTTCGAAGTGCCCGAATTTCTCGATTGCGCGGATGCCCTCATCCTTGACGTTACCCGCCACCACGCCCGAAAACGCGCGCCGCAGGTTGGCCGCCAGCAGATGCTTTTCCTGGTTCTTGTGCAGGGAGAGGTTACGCATGTTTTCGTGCGTCGGCCGGAACGGACGCTGGAATTCCTCGTCGATCTTGAGCAGCCAGTTGAAATAATAGGCATCGCTGCGCGATTTGCGGAATTCGCGCACCTGGCGGATCCCCAGCTGCATCTCCCTGGCCACCATTTCCGGATCGTCGATGATGATCTTGTAGCGTTTCTGCGCTTCCTCGCCCAGGGTATCGGCGATGAACTGGTTAATCTGGATGAAATAGTCGCGCGCCGTCTCCGGTCCCGTGAAAATGAGCGGATACGGCATGTCGGCATTGTCCGGATGGAGCAGGATGCCGAGAATGTACAAAATCTCTTCGGCGGTGCCGGCGCCGCCCGGGAACACGATGATCCCGTGTCCCGTGCGCACGAACGCTTCGAGCCGCTTTTCGATATCCGGCATGATCACCAGGTAGTTGACGATCGGATTGGGCGATTCGGCGGCGATGATGCCCGGCTCCGAAATGCCCAGGTAGCGCCCGCCCGCCAGGCGCTGCTTGGCGTGGCCGATGGTGGCCCCTTTCATCGGCCCCTTCATCGCGCCCGGCCCGCAGCCGGTGCAGATGTCGAGGTCGCGCAAGCCCATCTGGTAGCCGACTTCCTTCGAATAGTTGTATTCGATCCGGTTGATCGAGTGCCCGCCCCAGCACACCACCAGGTTCGGGTTGCGCTGCGGCTGCAGCACATTGGCGTTGCGCAGGATATGGAACACCGAATCGGTGATCCCTTCCGTGCGCGACATGTCGAACTTGGGATTGTCCGTCACTTCGCTGCTGATGAAAATAATGTCGCGCAGCACCGCGAACAGGTGCTCGTGGATGCCCTTGATCATTTTGCCATCGACGAAGGCAATCGCCGGGGCGCCCCGGATCTCCAGCTTGATGCCGCGCTCGCGCTGCACGATGCTGATATCGAAGGATTTATAACGTTCCAGCAGTTCTTTTCCATCGTCGATGGTGCTGCCGCAGTTCAGGACCGCCAGTGCGCAGTTGCGGAAGATTTGATACAGGCCGCCCTGGCTGGTGTCGAGCAGCTTATAGACTTCGGCTTTCGAGAGCACTTCCAGCTGGCCTTCCGGCGAAATCAGGGTATCGACAACGTCATGTTCCATAGTACAAATCCTTTTCGATTCTGTGTAACAAACAAGCCTGCAATGCCAATATACGACAACTCGCCGCTCTTGGGGGGCACAAGTTCCGCTGTGCTTGCACCGCCTCGTTTCATGGCTTAATTAGCACATCTGGCAAAAATTCGCTGGGCGTAGTCGATTTACATTAAAATGCGACCCTATTGGAAATCCGGGGTCACGAGCCACGGCTGTCCATATGATTTATCCAACCATAACCATATTCAGGAGAAACCGCATGAGCGGTGCCGCTACCACACCCCACCAGGAAGTTGTAATCCCGGAGTTCAAGCAGATCTTGGGTCATCCAAGTCCGCTTTGGATGTTGTTCATGACCGAATTCTGGGAGCGTTTTGCTTTCTATGGCATCCGCTGGGCGCTCGTGCTATATATAGTCACGCAGTTCTACGGCGGCAACGCCGTCGGCGAAAAAGAAGCCGGCCTGACTTATGGTTCCTACCTCGCGCTGGTGTATGCCGGCGCCGTCTTCGGCGGCTATGTCGCCGACAAAGTCATCGGCTACCAGCGTTCGATCCTGATCGGCGCCGCCTTCATGGCCGCCGGCCTGTTCGCCATCACCATCCCCGACCAGGACATCTTCAAGCTCGGCCTGGCCACGATCATTGTCGGTAACGGCCTGTTCAAACCGAATATCTCCACCATGGTTGGCAAGCTGTACACGATGAACGACCCGCGCCGCGATTCGGGCTTCACCGTGTTCTACATGGGTATCAATGCCGGTGCGTTCATCGCTCCGATCCTGACCCAGATCCTGGCCCAGAAAGTGTTCAATACCGGCGATATCCCATCCTACAAGATCGTGTTCTTTGCTTCCGGCATCGGCATGCTGATCAGCCTGGTATGGTTCGCCATCGGCCGCGCCGCCCTCAAGGGCATCGGCGCACCGCCGGCGCAGGGCCAGAGTCCGAAGCGCGTGTTCATGGTGATCGGTGGCGCACTGCTGGTGATTCCGGTCGTGTACATGCTGCTCAGAGTCGGCGCCAACACGCTGCAAGCGGTCCTGACCGTGCTGTTCCTGGTCCTGGCCGGCATGCTGATGGCCGAAGGTATCCGCGACGGCAAGGTCGCACGCGACAAGACCATCGCCATGATGATCATCTTCGCCTTCAATATCCTGTTCTGGATGTTCTTCGAACAGGCCGGCAGTTCGTTTACCTTCCTGGCCGAGAGCATCGTCGAGCGCAAGGGCGCGCTGTCGATCATCACCGCGCCGTTCGGCATGAGCGAGTTCCCGACCGCCTGGTTCCAGAGCGTGAACTCGGTCGCCATCATCGTCTGCGCCCCGATCATCGCCTGGATCTGGGTGGTCATGGCCAAGCGTAACGTGAACCCGTCGATCCCGCGCAAATTCGGCATCGGCATCATCTTCAATGGCCTGGCCTTCGGCCTGCTGATGTACGCGTTGTCGCAACTGGTCGATCCGGTGTCGATGAAAGTGCCGTTCTGGACCCTGTTCGCGGTGTACTGCATCCAATCCATCGGTGAGCTGTGCCTGTCCCCGATCGGCCTGTCGATGGTCACCAAGCTGGCGCCAACCCGCCTGGTCGGCCTGGGCATGGGCGGCTGGTTCCTCTCGACCGGCATCGGCAACAACCTGTCCGGCATTTTCGCCGGTCACGTCAGCGGCGATTCGGGCTTGTCGGTCGCTTCGGCACTGAACGGCTACACCTTCGGGTTCTGGTCGCTGATGGTCGGCGGCGTGCTGCTGTTCCTGCTCGCACCGGTGATCCAGAAGCTGATGCACGGCGTGAAGTAAGCGCTGTAGCACCATGAACAACGGCGGCCCGCGGGCCGCCGTTGTCGTTTACCCGATCTGATCGAGCGCGCGCTGCATCTCGTTCATTTCCGCCACCAGCCAGGCGCGGAAGCGCTGCACCTTCGGCATGTTCTCCTTGCTGCGGTTGACCAGGAAGCGGTAGCCGCTGCCGAATGGCGCGCTGCGGCAGTTGATCTGCCGCAGCGACCCTTTCAGGATATCCTGGAACGCGATCCCGTACGCCACCAGCGCGATCCCCTGCCCCGCCACTGCCGCCTGCGCCAGCACGCCCCAGTGGCTGTACCCGCGCGAAAAATCGTATTTACCCTTCAGGGCCTTGTTCTCGTTGAGCAGCTGGAGCCAGGACTCGGTCGAATTTTCGTACAGCAGCGGGAAATTGGGCAGGTCGGCCAGGGTCAATTCGGCCTGGCCCGGCGCCAGCAGGTCCGGACTGTAGACCGCGATCAGGCGCTCGCGAAACAGCAGCGCCGGGTCGCCATCGCCCACCGGCCCGTAGCGCACCGCCACGTCGCTGCTGTCGTCTTCCAGGTCGACCGGCGCATCGTTCGAGTCGAGCCGGATATCGAGTTCCGGATACAGCTTGGTAAACCGGTGCATGCGCGGCACCAGCCACTTGATCGCGAACGAATGGGTGGTCGAGATGCGCAGCACCGATTCCTCGTCGCCGCCTTGCAGCGCGCCGATCTTGGCGCGCAGTTCGGCCAGCATGCGCGCCACCACCACCGCCAGTTCCTGGCCCTTGGCGGTCAAGGTCACATGGCGCGCATGGCGGATGAACAGGGAAAAACCCAGGTTTTCTTCAAGCTGCTTGACCTGCTGGCTGATCGCCGCCGGCGTCTTGTGCAGCTCCTGGGCCGCCAGCTTGAAGCTGCCCCAGCGCGCCGCGCAGTCGAAGTCCAGCAGCCCGGAAAGCGTGCGCAATGGCTTCATGCATATTCCATGAATAAGATTTTCTTGCTCATCGGTTCAATTTTTCTCGGTTGTTGAATCGCCATACTAAGCAGAAAATATACTGGAATCAACAAGGGAATGCGATGCGCAAGAATATATTGGTGATAGGCGGTACCCGCTACTTCGGCAAGCTGCTGGTGCAGCGTTTGCTTAACGCGGGTCACCAGGTGACGATTGCCACGCGCGGCATCACCCCCGACCCGTTCGGCGCGCGCATCGCCCGCATCCGGGTCGACCGCCGCAGCGAACATGCCATGCGCGCCGCCTTCGCCGCCACCGGCGGCTACGACATCGTCTACGACCAGATGTGCTACAGCCCCCTGGACGCGGCCATCGCCGTCAAGGTCTTCGCCGGCAAGGTCAAACGCTACATCGTCGCCTCCACCATCGACGTCTACCGCGATCTGCTCGGCCGCCAGGATGCGCCGTTCGCGGAAGACGACATCAATATGCTCGCCCAGCCGATCGACACGCGCTACCCGTGGCACGACACCCGGCTCGCCACCCAGAGCTACGTGATGGGTAAACTCCAGGCCGAAGCCTATCTGTACCGCGACGGCTCGCTGCCGCTGGTAACGGTGCGCATCGGCCACGTGCTGGCCGGGGCGGAAGACTTTACCGGGCGCCTGGCCCACTACGTCGACCTGGTGCGCCAGCACGCGCCGCTGCGCTACGCGAATGCGGCCGCCGCCAGCTCCTTCATGAGCGCCCAGGGCACCAGCAATTTCCTGCTGTGGGCCGGCGCCCAGGACTTCCTGGGACCGGTCAACGCGGCCTGCGACGGCGGCCTGTCCGCGTTCGACCTGTACCAGCGCATCGGCATGCTGCTCGACGTGCCGGTGCGCGCCCTGCCCGTCAAACCGCCGGTGCCGGCCGGCGAACTGAGTCCCTTCGACTACCCGGCCCCATATATGATGGATACCGCGCGCGCCGCGCAGCTGGGCTACCGCTTCGGCCACAGCGACGACTGGCTCGATCACCTGATCCTGCAGCACGACCTGGCCTTCGTCTGAGCGGACGCGGGGCCGCCAAAGCGATCGACTATAATTCGCCGGACAGGGCCGTCACTCTTGGCACGGCCCGCTCTGGCGGACACCGTTTTGACTACAGACACCTTCCTGCAGCGCTGGCTGACGCGCAAATACATCCTTCGCGCCCTGCTGCTGGCGCTTGGCGCAGGCCTGCTGATGGTCCTTGGCCTGCTCGGCTATTTTTACGGCGTGATCGTGCCGCGCGTGCCCGCCATCGACGCGGTCACCGACTACCGCCCCAAGATCCCGCTGCGCATCTACACCGCCGACAATGTGCTGATCGGCGAATTCGGCGAAGAACACCGCGACTTCATCCCGATCGGGCAAGTGCCCGACATGATGAAGAACGCCGTGCTGTCCATCGAAGACACGCGCTTCTACCAGCACGGCGGCGTCGACTGGATCCGCGCGGCCGGGGCGGCGCGGGCCAACCTGCGCGGCGGCTTTCGCGAAGGGGCGTCGACCATCACCATGCAGGTCGCCCGTAATTTCTTCCTCACGCGCGACAAGGTCCTGGGCCGCAAGGCCGATGAAGTCGCCCTGGCCTTCAAGATCGAGAGCGCGCTCAAGAAAGACAAGATTCTCGAACTGTATATGAACCAGATTTTCCTGGGACGGCGCTCGTACGGCTTTTCCAGCGCCGCCCAGGCCTACTTCGGCAAACGCCTCGACCAGCTCTCGATCGCCGAAATGGCCATGCTGGCCGGCGTCCCGCGCGACCCGGTCAGCAACAACCCGGTCGTCAACCCGCGCAACGCCAGGCAGCGGCAGTTGGTCGTGCTCAAGCGCATGCGCGAGCTGGGCTACCTGAACGACGCCCAGTATGCGAGCGCGAAAGAAGAACCGATCCGCATCGCGGCCAAGCGCCAGGAGTTCGACACCCACGCCGAGTACGTGGCCGAACTGGCGCGCCAGATGGTCTTCGACCAATACAGGGATGACGCCTACACGCGCGGCATCACCGTCCACACCACCATCCTCAAGGCCGAACAGGACGCCGCCTACGATTCGGTGCGCCGCAATGTGCTGGCCTACGACCAGCGGCACGGCTACCGCGGTCCGGAATCGCTCATCGACCTGCCGTCGAATCCCGAGGAACGCGCCGACGACATCCGTGAAGAATTGCGCAAGCGCCCGGTTAGCGACGGCCTGATGCCGGCCGTGGTAACGGAGGTATCGGCCAAACTGGTCGCCGTCGAAACCATGGACGGCGAGCGCATCGAGATCAGCGGCGCCGGTTTGCGTTTCGCCGCGCCAGCGCTGGCGGCCAGCGCCAAGGCCGCTATCAAGCTGCGCCCGGGCGCGGTGGTGCGCATCGCCCAGGACAAGGCCAAAGACAAAGAGAAGGACAAGGACGACAAACCGTGGTCAATCGTGCAGCTGCCGCAGGTGGCGGCCGGTTTCGTGGCGATCGATTCGGCCACCGGGGCCTACCACGCGCTGGTGGGCGGCTTCGATTACGGCCTGAATAAATACAACCACGTCACCCAGGCCTGGCGCCAGCCCGGCTCCTCGATCAAGCCTTTCATCTACTCGGCTTCCATCGAAAAAGGGTATTCGCCGGGCACCCGCATTCTCGACGAAGCGCTGGCGATGCCTAGCGGCGGCGGCAACACCTGGACCCCGCAGAACGACGACGGCAAATTCGACGGCGAAGTAAGCATGCGGCGCGCGCTGGTGCACTCGAAAAACGTGCCGTCGGTGCGCCTGCTGCGCGCCATCGAGGTCGGCTACGGCCATGAATTCCTGGGCAAGTTCGGCTTCGACCTGGCCCGCCACCCGAAAAACCTGACCATGGCGCTCGGCACGGGCGCGGTCACGCCGCTGCAGCTGGCGGGCGCGTATGCGGTGTTTGCCAACGGCGGGTTCGCCGTCAAGCCCTACCTGATCGCCACGATCAAGGACGGCAACGGCACCATCCTGCTTGAGACGCCGGTGCCCGCCGGCGGCGACGAGACCATGCGCGTGATTGACCAGCGCAACGCCTTTTTGGTCGACAGCATGCTGCGCGACGTGACCCGCTTCGGCACCGCCGCCGGCGCCACCAGGCAGCTTGGCCGCAGCGACCTGGCCGGCAAGACCGGCACCACCAGCGACGCCTTCGACGGCTGGTTCGCCGGCTATGCCGGCAACGTGGTGGGCGTGGCCTGGATGGGCTACGACGACCCGCGTTCGCTGGGCGGGCGCGAGTTCGGCGCCACCCTGGCCATGCCGATCTGGGTCGACTACATGCGCGCCGCGCTCGACAAGCGTCCCGGCAAGGAACGCGCCGTGCCGGAAGGCGTGCTGCGCGAGGACGACGACTGGATCTATGCCGAATACGCGGGCAGCACCGAGTTCAAGACGATCGACATGGATGCGCTGCCGGCGCTGCCGGGCGACCCTGCGGAGCCGGGCGAAGCGGCCGTGCCGGGCCAGCCGCCGGTGCCGGGCTTGCCCGCCGTGCCGCCGGTGCCGCAACAATCGCCGCCGGTGCACGGCGCCGAATCGCAGGCTGGCGGTTAGCGGGAACGACGGATCAAAACTCAACGCCATTACGGTCAGATGCAAATCGAGCGAAGTGGCTCGCATTTCACTTCCGCGTTTGCGCTTTGCCAGCTATGATGAGACGCTTTTTTAGCACCCCCTTTCTCATACTGGAGCAGTCGATGGCGAACGTCGTACAAGCCGGACCAAAAGAAATCACGATCAGGGGAGTCCTCCTCGGAATCGTCATCACCCTCGTCTTTACAGCCGCACAGGTCTACCTCGGCCTGAAAGTCGGCCTTACCTTTGCCACCTCGATCCCGGCCGCCGTCATCTCGATGGCGCTGCTGAGCGCCTTCAAGGACGCCACCATCCAGGAAAACAACATCGTCCAGACCATCGCTTCGGCGGCGGGTACCCTGGCATCGGTGATCTTCGTGCTGCCAGGGCTGTTGATGATCGGCTGGTGGGCGCACGTGCCGTTCTGGCCGACCTTCGGCGCCTGCGCCATCGGCGGCGTGTTGGGCGTCATGTATACAGTACCGCTGCGGCGCGCGCTGGTATCGCAGTCCGACCTGCCCTATCCCGAAGGCGTGGCCGCGGCCGAAGTGCTCAAGGTCGGCACCTCGTCGCGCAGCGGCGCGGCCGAAGGCAAGCTCGGTCTGATGGCCGTCATCTGGGGCAGCGTGACGTCCGCGCTGTTCGCGGCCGCCGCCGGCGCCAAGCTGATGGCCGCTGAAGTAGCCGTGTATTTCAAGGCCGGCACCGGCGCCAGCGGTATCGGCGCCGCCAGTTCGCTCGCGCTGCTGGGCGCCGGCCACCTGATGGGCATCACCGTCGGCATCGCCATGCTGGTCGGCCTGATCATCGCCTGGGGCGTGCTGGTGCCCGTATTGACGTCGATCGACCCGATGCCGGCCCTGTCGGCCGCCGACCATGCGCTCGGCGTATGGAGCAAACAGGTGCGCATCATCGGCGCCGGCACCATCGGCGCGGCCGCCATCGTAACCCTGGCCGGTCTCGGCAAACCGGTGCTGGGCGGCCTCAAGTCGGCCCTGGAGACGGCCCGCAAGGCCAAGATGAGCGGCGCCGAGATTCCGCGCGCCGACCAGGACCTGCCGATTTTCATCGTCGGCCTGGTGACCCTGCTGGCCATGGTGCCCGCCGGCTGGCTGCTGGCCAGCTTCCTGCAGGGCGGCGTCCTGTCGAGCCTCGCGCTGCCGCTGGTGCTGGTCGGTGTCGGCTACATCCTGGTGGCCGGCGTGTTCGCCGCCGCCGTGTGCGGCTACATGGCGGGCCTGATCGGCTCGTCCAATTCGCCGGTGTCCGGCATCGCCATCCTCACCATCCTGGGTGCCTCGCTGAGCGTCGGTTTCGTCGGCAAGCACATGATGGGTCCGGAAGTGGCCCACGCCCTGGTCGCCTATGCGCTGTTCGTCACCACCGTGGTGCTGGCGGTGGCCGTCATCGGCAACGACAACCTGCAAGACCTGAAAACCGGCCAACTGGTAGGCGCCACCCCGTGGAAGCAGCAGGTAGGCCTGCTGATCGGCGTCGGCGCCGGGTCGGCCGTGGTGCCGCTGGTGCTGGAACTGCTCAACCGCGCCAATGGCTTTGCCGGCGCGCCGAATATCGGCGTGATCTCGGACAATCCCCTTGCGGCGCCCCAGGCCACCCTGATTTCAACCCTGGCCAAAGGCGTCATCAGCCACAACCTCGAATGGAACCTGGTCGGTTACGGCGCGGCGCTCGGCCTGCTGCTGGTGGTCGTCAATTTCATCATCAAGAAGGCCAGCGCCGACCGCTACAGCCTGCCACCGCTCGGCGTGGGCCTGGCCATCTACCTGCCAAGCGCGGTGACCGCGCCGGTGGTGGTCGGCGCCGTCGCCGGCTGGCTGTTCGAACGCGCCGTGCACAATGCGACCTGGGGCGAAACGGCCAAGCGCATCGGCGTGCTGATCATGTCCGGATTTATCGTCGGCGAGAGCTTGTTCAACGTCGGCCTGGCCGGCCTGATCGTCGCCTCGGGCGTGGGCGAACCGCTGGCCATCCCCAACGGCATGGGCGAAGGTACCCAGATGCTGGTCGCGCTGGTGCTGGGCGGCGCGATCGTCAGCGGCCTGTATCGCTGGGCCGCACGCAACGCCGAAAAAGTGGCCGCCTGACCGGCCCGGCGCCGCTCCCTGCGGCGCCTTTTGTTCCCGGGACGCCGGCCGGCGTCCTGGCGAACAGTGGATGAGCTCGTTCGATGCTACACTTGTTGTCGTTCGAATACTATTCCACGTACCACGCCTATGGCGCCTTCCCGACTCAGTCTCTTCATTGCCGCGCCCATCGTGCTGGTGTCCGTCATGGCATTGGGCCTGGGCGTGGCGCTGCAAGCGGACCGCCTTGACGACACCACCCGCGCCATCGAGGAATCGCGGCTGCGCTTCACGCTCGACGACTTGCGCGAGCGGTTCGAGGCGCGCATGGCGCTCGGCCTGCCGCTCAAGGCCCTGCCCGACGCCGCCGCCGCGCTCGAACGCGAACTGCGGCGCGATCCCGACATCGTCTTCATCAGCGTGATCGACAACGCCGCCGCCCCTGTGTTTGGCGCGGGCGCGGGCGGCACCGATCCGCCGGCGCTGCTGCGCCAGGCCGCCGCGCGCGACTGGCTGCTGCGCGAACCGGGTTTCGTCACCCTCGGCGCGCGCCTGTCGCGGCCGGGCGGCGTCCCGGCCGGCACGCTGCTGCTGCGCCATGCCACGCAGCGCCAGGCCGGCGCCGTCGCGATGGTGGCGCGCGAACTGACCCTGGCCACCGTGTGCGCGGTGCTGCTCACCACCTTTTGTATCGTGGTCGGCGTCGACCTGCTGGTACGGCGCATGGACGGCACGCTGGCGCGCATGAACGCGGCGCTCGGCCTGCCCCATTCCGGCGACGGCGCCGCCGCGCTGGTGGACGACGTCAACCAGACGGCCGCCAGCGCGCTGCACGACCTGGCGGCGGCGCGCGACACGCTGGCCCCGGGCGCCAGATGATGCAAGTGCAGCGGCGCGACCGTGAACTCTATGCGCGCCCCATGCGCCAGCTGTGCGCTTTCATACTGGCCGTGATGCTGCTCACGCAAGTGGCGCTGGCGGCCTACGCCTGGTCGCTGGCGGACCAGCGCTTCCTGCCCGCGCTCGAACGCAAGGCCCAGACCATCGGCGTGGCGCTGGCCGGACGGCTGACGCGCGCCATCGACCAGGGAACGCCGCTGGCGCAGGCTGCCACCGCCAGCGCCGCCTGGCAGGCCATCCTGGCGCGCCATGGCGACATCGCCTATATCCTGCTCACCGACGCCAGCGGCAAGGTGCTGTACCGCGGCGGCGCGGGCGCCGAAGTGATCGCGCCGGAGAACTACCTCGACACCCGTGCCGACATCGTGCACCGCTATGTGCGGCACGGGCAGGTGCACGTGGGCGTGGAGCGCGGCTACGTGCGCACGCGCCTGCTGGCGCTGCGCTACGACCTGGCGATCCTGCTGCTGGCCAGTCTTTGCATCGCCTTCGAGGCGCTGTGGTTCATCATCACGCTCAATTTCTCGGCCCCGGTGCGCCAGGTGATCGCGGTCATGCGCCACATGGCGGCCGGCGACTTTCGTCACCGCACCAGCGCCGGCCCGCCCGAAGCCCTGGCGGCGCGCCTGAACGCGCTTGAAACGCGCGTCAACGACGGCTTTCGCGAGGTCGCGCAGCGCGCTGCCGTGCCAGGGCAGCAAGCGGTCGGCGCCATCGTGCTGCGGCGCCTGCGCGCGCGCTACCGCTTCGACGAAGACGACAGCGGCGTGGCGCTGCCCCGCCTGCGCATCGTCACGGTGCGCCTGCTCACCTTCTTGTGCGTGTTTGCCGCGATGGTGGCGCAGCCGGTGCTGGCGCAGCACGGCGCCGCGTCAGCCCTGCCGGTCAGCGCCTTCGTGCTGGCACTGGCATTGACGCTGGCCTGGGCCGGGCCGTGGTCGGACCGCGTCGGACGGCGGCGCAGCTACGTGAGCGGTGCGCTGGTCGCAGGGGCGGCGCTGGCCTGTACCGCATTCGCGCCCGATCTGGCGCTGCTGATGCTCGCGCGCGCCACGGCCGGCGCCGGCGTGGGGCTGATGCTCAGCGCCTGCCATGGCTATGCGCACGACAACGCCGACGGCGGCGGTGCGCGTGCGCTGGCCCAACTGGCCGGCGGCGCGGCGGTGGCGGCCTGCTGCGCACCTGCCGCCGGGGCCGTGCTGGCGGACCACGTCGGTCATGCCGGTGCCTATCTCGCTGGCGCCGCGGCCGCGCTGGCCGGCGCAGCCCTGGCAGCGGCGGTGCTGGACGGGCGCGCCGGCCGCTCACGGCTATCCGGGCCGGCACCGCGCATGACACTGGCGTGCCTCGGCGTGATGGCGGCAGCCTTCCTGTACGCGGCCCTTGTCATGTTCCTGATTCCACTGTTTACAACGCAGCTCGACGGCGCCGGCCTGTTGCCCCTCCTCGGGGGGCTGGGCGCGGCGCTGCTGGCACGTCTGTTCGCACGCGCCAGCCAGCCGGGCCGGCGCTGGTGCATGCTTGCCGGGCTGGCCGGTGCGTGCGGACCGATTGCCGCCGCCCTTCTCGCGCCGTCCTGAATCTGCCTTCAGGGCGACAGATGCGACATTCTTGTCGCGGCTCCCGGTGAAAAGCTGTAGCCTATTGGATGTTGTAACACTTGGCAACACGCAACATCTGCATTGGATCCCTTTTAAAAAGGTGAAAAGAGTCAGGATGAAAACGCACACGACACGTGAAGCAGCGCTGGCGCCCCCGAACCGTCAGACGGCGGGGGCGAAACAAACTGCGCCATTGCGCCACTCCCCGCTCGGCACGATGGCCAACACCAGCACCAGCGCAGCGGCACTGCAACGCTTTCAACAACTGGCGAACAACTCGCCCCGGATCATGCAGTTGCAGGAGCGGGCCGCGCTGATGGCGTCGACAACGTCCGCCACGGCCATGCGCGCAATGCAAATGCACATGAACGCGCCAGTCCAGCGCGAAGCTAAGCCTGACGGCAACGGCCTGCCCACGCCGTTGAAGTCGGGGATCGAGTCGCTCTCCGGCATGAGCATGGATCATGTGAAGGTACGCTACAACTCGGATAAACCGGGGCAGTTGCAAGCGCATGCGTATGCGCAGGGCAGCGAGATCCACCTGGCGCCGGGCCAGGAACGGCATCTGCCGCATGAGGCCTGGCACGTGGTGCAGCAGGCGCAGGGGCGGGTACGTCCTACCATGCAGATGAAGCCGGGCGTGGCGGTCAATGACGATGCCGGCCTGGAGCGCGAGGCGGACGTGATGGGAGCGCGGGCGATGCAGGCGGGAAGCGACCCGCTCCAGCGCGTGCGTGCGTCCCGCGACGCGCGGGAGCCGGGCCTGGCGAGTGCAAACGGTAGCGTTCTCCAGCCGGTGTGGGTGCGCGCCGAGAATGGTGAGGTATCCTGGATCGAGACCGACGACCTGTCGGGCTTCGATGTCACCGGCGAGATGCACGCCGAAGCGCAGGGGCATCCCCACGGCAGCGTCCACGTCAGGAAACACGCCGGCTTGCAAGCGACAGCCTTGCCTTCAATGACCGGGGAATTAGACGTCCCGGACGCTGCGCAGAAGCTCGCCAGCGTCATCGCCAGCGATGCGTCGCTGTGCTACCGATTCCTCCTGCTCCTCGATACCGCGACACTGTGGGCCTACGCGCGGACCTCGCGCGTATCGCTGGCGATGACGCAGCGCTTTGTCGCCACCTACTTTCCGCGCTATGAAGACCGTTTCATCTTCAACCTCGCGACCAGGGGATTGCTGCTCCACACGCGCCCTACCGAAAAATACGGTGGGAAAGTCGAAAAGCCGTTCTATCCCGAACATGCGACCTCGGGCTTCAAGTGGTACTCCGCCGCACTGCACGGAAACGGCGTGATGGTACTCGGCGACCTGAAGGACTATAAACTCATGCGCGATTATGACAGCCTGTTCCACTCCAAGGAGCAGGCCCAGTCGGTCGAGCAGAATGCCAAATATCTCATGGCATGGCCCTGGTCCTTGCTCGTCAACTCCGCCCTGGTCACCGGGGCGATTCACGGCGGAAGGCAGGTGGTCGGTGCTTCTCCGATCACTGCGGCATCGGTCTACAAAAAACCCGATAACAAGGACACGTTCGGCATGACCGTGTATGCCAGGGAGATGATGCAGTTGATCCTGAAGCACAAATACAGCATCAAGACACAGACCGACCCGCACGAAGCGAGGGGCCTCGACTACCCCGATCCGGCCGACGGCGGCGGATTCCTGCTCACGCCCACCCTCGATCCCCGAAGGCATCCCAGCGCAAAGGCGCCCTATGCGACCATTTTTGACGTGGGCCCAGCCGACGAACAGCAATTCGGAAACGCAGACCAGGCCGCCGACCTGGTATCGGCATTGAACCCACCGGCATATCGTGCCATTAGCTTCGACGGCCAGAAGAAGCAAGCGGTCAGCGATGAAGCAAAAGAGGAGAAAAAAAAGTACGACACCTTGAGGATTGACATGAAGCGGACGCGGCAAAGATTCGACGATCTGGGCCGACCGGGCCCGCCGAAGCTCGCGGCGATGTTTGCCGAAATCTATCCGGGCGGCCCGGCGGCGCTTGCGAGCATTCCGCGCTGGAAGCGAGTGGAGTACGATCATTACTTGCAGTACCTTGCCGAGGCTGGCGATCAGTATACGCTCGACGAAGCTGCGGCGTCGAACGATCCCGATGTATCCCGCTACTACGACCTGGTCACCCGGAAGTCGCTCACGAGCATGCAAGACCAGGAAGAAGGAAACTTCGACGAATGGGCTGACGACGACGAGTATTTTGCGGGGGGCGACCTGGCGGATTGGCGGCGTCTGACCGCGCAATTCGGACCGATCTGGTTCTAGCCCGCCCCGGCTTTCCGAACGCTTGGCCGTAATTGCAACAAACTACGTAGCGTGCATCGCCCCTCCCGGGCCCGGCCGGCCCAGGTTTTTTCCCCTGGCAAGCCGGACAAAGCCCACCCTGCGTGCTAGCATGGCAGATATGCGATCGCCGCCCACCATCGGCGCCGGTCCACCTTCAGGAGCCGCCTTGTATTTTTGGAAGCAACTTTCACCGTCCGCACCGCACCGCCTCGCCGCCGGTACGGCTTTTGGCATGACCGACACCGGCACCGTCCGTCCCTCCAACGAGGATAATTTCCTGATTGACGCCGCCCTCGGCCTGGTGGCCGTGGCCGACGGCATGGGCGGGCACGAATCGGGCGAAGTCGCCAGCGCCGACGCGCTCACCTCGCTGGCCCACTTCCTGCACGCCAGCACCGACCCCGGCAGCAGCGGGGCGCCCCCCAACTTCCGTCCCAGCCGGTTCGACCCCGGCGCCACCGATCCGGATGGCGTGGCCAGCGAAGCGGCCCTGGCCGCCATGGTCACCCTGCACGATGCGGTCGAGTTCGCCAACCAGCGCATGTACCAGACCAATCTGGCCAACCGGCGCGGCGACGGCGGCGGCATGGGTACCACCCTCACCGGCCTGTGGCAGAGCGCGCCGGGCGGCCCGCTGCTGGTATTTCACGTCGGCGACAGCCGCCTGTACTGCTACCGGGCCGGCCGCCTGACCCAGCTCACGCGCGACCAGACCATGTACCAGGAAGCCATCGAAGCGGGCGCGACCGAACACTTGCCGCCACGCAATCTCTTGTTGCAAGCGCTCGGCCCCTCGTGCGATACCCATCCGGAGCTGCACATCCAGGCGGTGGAAGCGGGCGATGTGTATCTGCTGTGCAGCGACGGCTTGTACGGCGCGACCTCCGACGAGCGCATCGCCGCCGTGCTGGCCGGCGCCAGCGTGGAAGGGCTGGGCGACTGCTGCAAGCAATTGATCGCCACCGCCTTGCACGATGGCAGCCGCGATAATGTCACGGCCGTCCTGCTCCAGTGCGACTAGGCGGCCCAGCGCCGCCAACTTGCCGTTCACGCAACGTTCGTGCACCAGACGCGACGCTGGACACGGCAACCCTAAGTTTCTACTGAGTAATCATGTAAAATCCAGGGGACAGCCTTTGTGCAGGTAAAAAGAGAAACGCAATGAAACGGTGGTTAGATCGATTGTTGGGCAGCGACAGCGAAGAAAGCAAGCCTGCGCCCGCCCCTGTCGCGCCCGCGCCCGCCCCCGCGCGTATGCGCGCACCCGATCCCGCGCATGCGCAGCAGGTCGACGCGCTGTTTTACCGCTGGCTGGCCGGCATCACGCCCAATAGCGGCCCGTCGAGCGACGAAAAAATCATTCTGGTCGACCTGGCCTACATGGGCCAGCTGCCGATGGACGAGATCACCCTCGCGCCCAGCATGCCGCCCCTGTTCCCGCATTTGCTGCGCAGCATGCGCGACAGCACCGTGTCCGGCGCCGACCTGGCGCGCCAGCTGTCGCAGGACAAGGAACTGGTCGCCGAGATCCTGCGCGAAGCGAACCGGCCCTGCCACCACCCGCACTACCACACCAACGACCCGGTGACCACGGTCGAACGGGCCACCATGCTGCTCGGGGTGAACGGCTTGCGCATGCTGGTCGGGCGCGCCGCGCTGCTGCCGAACATCATCAGCATGACGCCGGGGCCGTTTTCGCAGTTGTCCACCCCGCTGCTGTGGCGCCAATGCGAAAAATGTGCGCTGGCGGCCAGTGTGCTGGCGCCGGCGGTGCGCGCCAACCCGGTCGAAGCGTATTTCGCCGGGCTGCTGTACAACCTGGGCCTGATCGTCTGCTTTCGCCTGCTCGACCAGGTCAATAGCGAACCGGCGCTGCCGCAAACGGACGGGTTCATCATCGCCCTGCACGCGCAGGCGCGCGCCCTGTCGGTGCGGATCGCCGAAGCGTGGGGCTTTCCTGATACAGTGGTCTGCGCCATCGAGCAGGCCGGCCAGCCGGACGGCACGCCGCTGTCGCAGGCGCTGGCCCTGGGCGACATGATCAGCCGCCTGCGCATGCTGGTCGACTCGGCCCACTTCGAGGCCGACGACCCGTTCGTGCTCGAAGGGCTGGACGCGGCCGGCCTGGCCTGTTTCGAAGAACTCCAGAATGAGGATGAGTGATGTCGTTTGAGATCGAGGGCAAGCTGGTGATCGGGGTGGCGTCCAGCGCCCTGTTCGACCTGACCGCCTCGCACCAGGTATACCTGGATAGCGGGCCGGATGAATACCGCAGGTACCAGGAGCGCAATCTCGACGTCATCCTCGGCAAGGGCGTGGCGTTTCCCTTCATCCGGCGCTTCCTGAACATCAACCAGGTATTCCCGCGCCACAATCCGGTCGAAGTCGTGCTCCTTTCACGCAATTCGCCCGAAACGGGGCTGCGTGTCATGCGTTCGATCGCCCACTACGGACTCGATATCTCGCGCGCCGCCTTCATCACCGGCAAGTCGCCTTACACCTATCTGCCGGCATTCAACGCGGCGCTGTTCCTGAGCGCGAACGAGGAAGACGTCAAGAGCGCCATCGCGGCCGATTATCCGGCCGGCCTGGTGCTGCCGTCGAAAATCGTCGACGACGATGACGACATCGAACTGCGCGTGGCCTTCGACTTCGACGGCGTGATCGCCGACGACGAATCGGAGAGCATCTTCAAGCGCAATAACGACGTTGAAGAATTCCACGCGCACGAAACCCTGCACATGGCCGTTCCGCACCAGCCGGGGCCCCTGGCGAAAATGTTCCGCAGGCTGTCGCTGATGCAGCGCCTGGAAGAGCGCGCGCAGCGGCGCGACCCGGCCTACAAGAAGGTGCTGCGCATCGCCATCATCACCGCGCGCAATGCGCCATCGCACGAGCGCGTGGTGACCACCCTCAAGAGCTGGGGCGTGTCGGCCAGCGAAACCTTCTTCCTGGGCGGGATGAACAAGACGCGCGTGCTGTCGATCTTCAAACCGCATATTTTCTTCGACGACCAGCTGACCCACCTGGCATCCTCGCCCGGAGGGACCATCCCGATGGTGCATGTGCCGTTCGGGATCGCCAACCGGCGCCCGGCGTAGGCCAACCGCGGGACGCTGGCCGGGCGCAGTCACCTTCATCCATATCCAGCTATAATTACCCGTCCCGCTCACAGCCCGCCGCCCGCATGCCTTTCGATTTAAAGAAATCACTCCCGAAATCCGGTAACCGCTTCGCCCTTCCGACCCTGTACGGATCATCGGACGCGTATGCGCTGGCGGTGGCGGCGCTCGAACTCAAATCGGCCAGGCAGATGCTGACCGTGATCGTGGCCAACGCCAGCGACGGCCAGCGCCTGCTCGATGAAATACCCTGGTTCGCCGACGGCAAGCTGGCCTGCCACCTGCTGCCCGACTGGGAAACGCTGCCCTACGACGCCTTTTCGCCGCACCAGGACCTGGTCTCGGAGCGCCTGGCCACCCTGCACGAAATCCAGAACGGCCAGTGCGACGTCCTGATCGTGCCGGCCACCACGGCGCTGGTGCGCCTGGCGCCGCCCTCGTTCCTGGCCGCTTACACCTTCTTCTTCAAGCAGGGCGAAAAGCTCGACGAAACGCGCCTGAAAGCGCAGCTCACGCTGGCCGGCTACACCCACAATTCGCAAGTGATGTCGCCCGGCGAATACTCGGTGCGCGGGGGCCTGATCGACCTGTTCCCGATGGGTTCCGCCCTGCCCTACCGGCTCGACCTGTTCGGCGACGAAATCGAAACCATCCGCACCTTCGACGCCGACACCCAGCGCTCGCTCTACCCGGTCAAGGAAGTGCGCCTGCTGCCCGGGCGCGAATTCCCGATGGACGAAGCGGCCCGCACCACCTTCCGCAGCCGCTGGCGCGAACGCTTCGAGGGCGATCCATCGCGCTCGGTGGTGTACAAGGACGTCAGCAGCGGCATCGCCTCGGCCGGTATCGAATACTACCTGCCACTGTTCTTCGAGCAGACCGCGACCCTGTTCGACTATTTGCCCGAAAAAGCCAGCCTGGCGCTGGTGGGCGACATCGACGGCGCCATCAAGCGCTTCTGGCTCGACACCGAATCGCGCTACCGTTTCCTCAAGGCCGACCGCGACCGCCCGATCCTGGCGCCCGATGAACTGTTCCTCAGCGACGAGAACTTCTTCACCCTGGCCAAATCGTACGGGCGCTGGGTGCTCACGAAAGACGCCGGCCTGCAGGCTTCCGAACTGTCGGCGCCGATTCCCAATATTGCGGTGAACCGCCGCATCGACGACCCGCTGACCAATCTGCGCGCCTACCTGCTGCAGCACCAGCTACACGACTCGCGCGTGATGATCTGCGCCGAATCGAACGGCCGCCGCGAAACGCTGCAGCAGTACTTCAACGAATACAACCTGGCGCTGGTGCCGGTCGAAGGCTTCGCCGGCTTCGTCCAGTCCGACGCCAGGCTGGCGCTGGGCGTGGCGCCCTTGCAGGCCGGCTTCGAGCTATCCGAAGCGGGCACCGGCAAGCTGATTTTCATCACCGAGACCGAGCTGTATGCGGGCTCGGGCCGGCGCGCCGGCAAGAAGAAGCAGGAAGGCGTGACCCAGGTCGAGTCGATGGTGCGCGACCTGTCGGAACTCAAAATCGGCGACCCGGTCGTGCACATCAACCACGGCATCGGGCGCTACATGGGCCTGACCAGCATGGACCTGGGCGAAGGCGAAACCGAATTCCTGCACCTCGAATACGCCAAGGACACCAAGCTGTATGTGCCGGTCTCGCAGCTGCACGTGATCTCGCGCTACTCGGGCGCCTCGCCCGAAGACGCGCCGCTGCATTCGCTCGGCTCGGGCCAGTGGGAAAAAGCCAAGCGCAAGGCGGCCGAACAGGTGCGCGACACCGCCGCCGAACTGCTTAACCTGTATGCGCGGCGCGCGCTGCGCCAGGGCCACGCCTTCGACTACTCGGCGCACGACTACCAGAACTTCGCCGACAGCTTCGGCTTCGAGGAAACGCCCGACCAGGCCGAGGCGATCAACAACGTCATCAAGGACATGACCGCTGGCAAACCGATGGACCGCCTGGTGTGCGGCGACGTCGGCTTCGGCAAGACCGAGGTGGCGCTGCGCGCCGCCTTCATCGCCGTCATGGGCGGCAAGCAGGTCGCGATCCTGGCGCCGACCACCCTGCTGGCCGAGCAGCATGCGCAAACCTTCGCCGACCGCTTCGCCGACTGGCCGGTGCGCATTGCCGAACTGTCGCGCTTCAGGACCGGCAAGGAGATCAACAACGCGATCAAGGGCATGGCCGACGGCACCCTCGACATCGTGATCGGCACCCACAAGCTGCTCTCGCCGGACGTGAAGTTCACCCGTCTGGGCCTGGTCATCATCGACGAAGAACACCGCTTCGGGGTGCGCCAGAAAGAAGCGCTCAAGGCCCTGCGCGCCGAAGTCGACGTGCTCACGCTCACCGCCACCCCGATTCCGCGCACGCTCGGCATGGCGCTGGAAGGCTTGCGCGACTTTTCGATCATCGCCACCGCGCCGCAAAAACGCCTGGCGATCAAGACCTTCGTGCGCAGCGAAGATGGCTCGATCATCCGCGAAGCGTGTCTGCGCGAACTCAAACGCGGTGGCCAGATCTACTTCCTGCACAACGAGGTCGAGACCATCCAGAACCGCTTCGCCATGCTCACCGAGCTGCTGCCGGAAGCGCGCATCGGCGTGGCCCACGGCCAGATGCACGAGCGCGACCTGGAAAAGGTGATGCGCGACTTCGTGGCGCAGCGCTATAACATCTTGCTGTGCACGACCATCATCGAAACCGGCATCGACGTGCCGACCGCGAACACCATCATCATGCACCGCGCCGACAAGTTCGGCCTGGCGCAGCTGCACCAGCTGCGCGGGCGGGTGGGCCGTTCGCACCACCAGGCCTATGCCTACCTGCTGGTCACCGACGTGAGCAGCCTGACCAAGCAGGCGCAGCGCCGGCTCGACGCCATCCAGCAGATGGAAGAACTGGGCAGCGGCTTTTTCCTGGCGATGCACGACCTGGAAATCCGCGGCGCCGGCGAAGTGCTGGGCGAGAACCAGTCCGGCGACATGCTCGAAATCGGCTTCCAGCTGTATTCCGACATGCTCAACGAGGCGGTGCGTTCGCTCAAGGCCGGCAAGGAGCCCGACCTGGCCGCGCCGCTGGCCACCACCACCGAAATCAACCTGCACGTGCCGGCGCTGCTGCCGGCCGACTTCTGCGGCGACGTGCACGAACGCCTGTCGATCTACAAGCGCCTGGCCAACTGCGGCGCGCAAGAAAAGATCGACGACATGCAGGAAGAGCTGATCGACCGCTTCGGCAAGCTGCCCGACCCGGTCAAGGCCCTGATCGAAACGCACCGGCTGCGCATCGCCGCCAAAGCGGTCGGCATCATCAAGATCGATGCCCACGGCGAAGCGGCCAGCCTGCAATTCATGGTCAATCCGCCGATCGACTCGATGCGCATCATCACGCTGATCCAGAAGAACCGGCACATCAAGCTGGCCGGCCAGGACAAGCTGAAAATCACGGCCAGCATGCCCGATCTCGCGGCGCGGGTCACGCAGGTCAAGCAAACGATCAAACAACTGTTAGCGTAAAACGAACATGACGACCATGAACCTGGTGCTGCAAGGCCCTGACACGAGCATCGACACCCTGCGCCGCATCGCCACCCTCGCCAATCCGGCGCGCGTGACGGAGCTGGGCGCGCGCGCCATCCGCTGCGAACAAGTCGACTTTTCCGAGGCCCTCAGGCAGACCATCGAGGCGGCCGCCGGCGCGGCCCGCGTCGACGCCACCTTCATCGCGCCCGGACGCACGCTGGCCGACTTCAAGCTGGTCGCGATGGACATGGACTCGACCCTCATCACCATCGAATGCATCGACGAAATCGCCGACATGCAGGGCCTCAAGCCCCAGGTGGCGGCCATCACCGAGGCGGCCATGCGCGGTGAGCTGGAGTTTTCCGAAAGCCTGACGCGGCGCGTGGCGCTGCTGGCGGGCCTGGACGCGGCGGCTTTGACCCGCGTGTACCAAGAACGCCTCGCCATCTCGATGGGCGGCGAAGCGATGCTGGCGCAGGTGCGCGCGGCCGGCCTGCGCACCCTGCTGGTGTCGGGCGGCTTCACCTTTTTCACCGAACGCCTGAAAACGCGCCTGGGCCTCGACTACACGCATGCGAACGTGCTCGACATCGTCGACGGCAAGCTGACCGGGCGCGTACTGGGCGGGATCGTCGACGCCGAAGAGAAAAAGCGCACGGTCGAACGCGTGTGCGCCGACATCGGCATCGACACTTCGCAAGCGATCGTCATGGGCGATGGCGCCAATGACCTGCGCATGATGAGCATTGCCGGCCTGTCGGTGGCATTCCGCGCCAAGCCCGTGGTGCGCGAGCAAGCCGACGTGGCGCTGACCTACACGGGCCTCGACGGCCTGCTCGCCATCCTCGCGTAAAACGCTACAGGCTGCGCCCCATGCGGGTCAGCCGGATCACCACGCCAGCGGGCAGCGGCAGCGCAATCGGCTCGATCGGCGCGAAGCCGTGCGCCCGGTACAGCGGCTCGCCCGGCATGGTCGACACCAGTTCCAGCGAACCGAAACCGGCCTGCGCCGCCGCCTCCATGCAATGCCGCAGCAGCAGGCTGCCAAGGCCGCGCCGCGCCATCGCCGGCTCCACGAAAAATGCGCGGATGCGCGCCGGCTCGGTGGCCGGGTCGAGCAGGCGGTCGTTGCCATGCTTGGCGCCATCGCCGCCGAAATCGGTGGCGCGCCGGCTCCAGCCGCCGCAGGCGACCACGGTGGCGCCCTCCTCGACCGCGAAATACGTCCCATCTTCCACCAGCGCGCTGTCGACGCCGAACACCTCGCGCGTGACGGCAGCGGCTTCCTGCGGCGTGTAGAAACCATCGGCCAAGCCAATTCCGGAGCGCGCGATGAGTGCTTCGAGCTGCGCTTTTTCGGACATGCGCGCCGGGCGGATAGTGAACATGGCGAATCGATTCCTGATAACAGAGCTTGGCCAAGGGACGGCGGGCGAATTGAGGCTCAAGTATAGCGACAGACGCATGGTCGCCTGAAGCTGAGCAAGAAATTCCCTTCGTTTTTGACGCGTACCTAGTACATTTTCAAGTCAGCCGATCTGATCTACGTCAACATTTAGCGACGTTATCAGCACGTCCTTGCTGTTAATCTGGCGTTCTGCCCGGCCCGGGCATCGATTATTTCCAGGAGGTAACGTGCGCATACTTTCCCGTTTCTTCGTCCTGCCGGCCTGCCTGATGGCCGTTTCGCTGTACGGGTATGCGCAAGCGCCTGCCGGCATGGCGCTGGAAGTCGGGGCCGGTCCTGGCCAGATCGGCCTGGAGATGCATCCCAACCAGGACTGCCAGGGACCGGCCGCCATGGTCGCCGCCGGTGACGATGCGACGGCGCTGCTCGACAAGGTCAACGGGAAGATCGTCGTGCTGGCAGCCGCCGGAAGGCACGACATCGCGCTACCGGCCGACCTCCTCGAACCGGTCGATGTCATTGCCACGTCACGCGGCTTCCTGGTTGTCGGAGCGCTTGGGGAGGTCGCGATGGTGAGCGCGAAGGGCGACGTGCTGGCGCGCACCCGCACCGGCCACGATCCCGAGGCGGGCGTGCCGCGCCTGATCGCGCTGGCGGACGGCTTCGCCCTCGACGACCTCAATGGCAAGCGGGTCAATGTGCCGCTTTCGGCACTGCAGACAGGCACGCCGCTGCTTGCGAACCTGGCCGCCGCCGCGTCGTATGCCGCGACGGCAGCGCGTACCGATCCGACGACCATCGTCATCGCATCGGCTCAAGTGGCCGGCCCGCTTTCAACACTGACGCTCAAGTCGCGCATGCGCGTCGTCGACGCCCGGGTCCTGTGGGTCAACGAAGGCGAAGGTGCGCTGGTGGCGCTGCACGAGAGCCGGCGCCTGCCTCACGAGGCTGCCTACGTGCGCCTGCTCAAGGTCGATGCCGCCGGCGCCGCGCACGCCGAAGCCTATGTCCGCCCTGCTGCCTTCGCCTGCGATACCCGCCGTCCATACGCGCGCCGCGCCGACGGAACGGTGGTCAGCCTGGTTTTCCAGGACAACACCATCGCGCTCGATACCATCCAGTTTTCGCCGCTGGGCAAAGCCGAGCCGCTGGCACTCGGACCCCATCTTGCCGCTGCGACGCTGATCGCGGAACACGACGACACCTTGCGCGCACTCGAACGCCTCAATGGCGTTTCCGGCGCCACAAATATCGCCATGACATCCATCAGCGCCAGCCAGATCCTGCAACGCGCCCGCGCGCCGCTGGAACTGGTGTGGCGCCTGAAGGCGAGCGCATTCGAGCACGCCGCCGCCGCCAACCGGTGCGCTCCACCGTCAAACATATGGCGTCGCCCGCTCCGCCTCGACGGCTTGCTCGGCAAGGATGTCAGCGGCGTGCCTTACCGCTGGGGCGGCTACATGAGTGCGCTGGCCAATTTCTCCAAGCACCTCGACGCGGGACGGCTCGCCGGGGACGACTGCACCTGCCGCAACGTCAACTGCGTTTATGCCAACAGTACGGGGATGGATTGCTCGGGTTTTGTTTCCTACGCATGGCAAACCGGGCGCTACTTCACCACCGGCAGCCTTCCCGACCGGGCCGTGAGCAGGCCGGTGCTCTGGCACGAACTGTCTCCGGCGGACATCGTCAACAAACCGCGCAGCCATGTGCGCCTGGTCGAGTCGGTTCACAACGGGCCAGCGGGACCGGTGGTGGTCGTCATCGAATCGGCGGCGAACAAATCGTGCGGGGGCGTGTGCCGCAGGTCGTACACGCAGGGCGAGTTGCAGCAGGCCGGATACAAGCCACTGCGGCGTATAACCCTGAGCAATGAAGGGGAGCGCAAATGAGCACGCGGATTCGCTTTTGCTGGACCGTGTCCGCTTTCCTGTCGCCCGGCGCGGCGGCCCAGGACATGCAGTGCCTGTTCACTGCCAACCAGGGCGCGACCGTGCATATCAAGTACGAGTACAGCACGCCCGACGGCACCGGCGTTGACTATGGCACCGGATTCATTGTCTCGCCGGCTGGTCATGTGCTGACCAACGCCCATGTCGTCAGCCCGCAACTGAAAGACCTGACGATCAATTCAGCGATGGTGACCGTGCGCCCCGGCTCCCTGCTCAACCCGCCCGTCGAAGCGAGCATTGTCTCGCGCGATCACGAATCCGACCTGGCCCTGCTGAAGCTGCCGGCGGCGCCGGCGAATGCGCCGTGGCCGGCCGTGACGATCGCCGCGCCGGGCGATATTGCCGTGGGCGCCGCATTGAGCGGACTCGGCTTTGCCGGTTCGGCGGATCTGGCGCTGGTACCCGGCGGACAGAAAACGGCGCAAAACACCATCGTGGAAGGTCAGATCAAGCCGTGGTGGCAAACCAATCTGGCATTTAGTCCGGGCAATAGCGGCAGCCCGGTGTTCGGGCAATATGGCACGGTGGTCGGGATGGCGGTGGCATTGAACGACCGTGGGCAATCGATCACCTACGTGATTCCGATGGCCCGCGCGCAGCATCTGTTGAGCGCGGCCGGGGTGGGATCGAAGAAATCCGCCGCCTGCGCCGCCTACCCCGTCTGCCAGCATCCCAGCCACGGGATCGAACGCTATGCCATCGATGAACACAAAAGCAATTGGGGCGAGTGGCGCGGAGGCGGCTTCAATCGCACGGCCGCCTGCAATGACTATCTGGAACGGCTTAAAAAGGACTATCCCGGCGCTGTGCTGACCTTCATCCGCAACGACGAAAAGAGCAAGGATAAAGGTTTCCGGCAATTCGAATACCGTTACTACTGCGAGTTCCGCAGGCAGGAAAATCCCGTGTACGTGTCCAAGCAGAGTTCAGCATGCATCGAACCGGAGAAATGATCGCCGTGGCCAGGCGCTAAAGAAAAAAAACGCGCACTCTGGGTGCGCGTAAAAGGAGACGAAGGGTGCAGCGGCAGGCGCGGTGGAACGCCGTCCGCCTATCGTCTGGCTGTAATCCTCGTTCGATCGAGGTTATGCGGGATCTTCGCCTGCTCCACTGGCACGGCGTTGATTGTCAGGATGCCCCAGATGAAATCGTTGGCGACGATGTCGGCCGGCAGTTTTACCGTGCCCATGGGGTGCGAAGTGAGTTGCTTGATGTACGCTCTGCCGTCGCGGCCGAAGCCGGCGCTGGCGTGGCAGGAAATGCACGAGGAACGCTTGATCGGAATCCCGGCCGCGACCCGCTCGGTGAACGAATTGCCGTGCATGAGCGGCGCGCCGTCACGCGCGACAAACGCGATCTCGGACGCCTTGAGGCAGTAGTTGTTCCAGGCCGGCGCCACGCGCTTGACCTCGAACAGCTTTTTCAGGGCCGCCGTCTTGGCGCAGTCGGCGTACTGGCCATTCTGCGCACCGGCCAGCGGGGCGATCCTGCGCCGCGCCGCGCCGTAGCTGTCGTTGCAGCCCATGGTGTCGCAGCGGCCCGGATTGAGGCGGTGCTCGAAGCTGGCCCAGACCCAGTTCGGCGCATCCTTGGAACTGATATGCATGGCCACCAGCGCGAAGCTGGTGCCCTGCGCCAGCGTGGTGTGGAACTGGGCCCGCACCTGCGCGGCGTTGATGCGCACGCCGTTGCGTCCCAGCCAGGCGACCAGGGTCTCGACCGGCACCCAGTCGGCCTTGACCTGGACCGCGTCTTCCGGTAGCGACACGCGCCAGCCGCCCTGCGCCTTCTGGTAGGCGGTGGCCAGCCCGGCCTGGGTATTGAGCTGGTTTTGCACGATGTAGCGGTAGGTGGCGAGGTTGCGCCTGACTTCTTCGGCAAAGCACGGCGCCTGGCCCGGCTGCGGAGCCTGGGGTGGGAAATTGCCCGACACGGCATCGGCCACCGCGCCGCAGTCGCCGCTGGGAATGTCGGCGCTGCCATGCGGCGCCAGCACGCGCTGCAGCACGCTGCTGCGCAGGCGCCGCGGAGCGTCCTCGCCCGGCCAGGCCGGGGTCTCGGTGTAAATGTTCTCGTCGGTGGCCCAGGTTTCGAATTCGACCCGGCCGCGTCCCGCCGGCGCCACGATGCCGGCGAAGTGCTGCCATGCCAGGCGGTCGGAGTGGACGCCGCTGGCCAGCACGCCGCCGCTGGCGCCAACTGCGCTGGCGCGCGCCGGCAAGTCCACCGCCATCGCCAGCAGCGCCAGGCCGATCAGGATCCAGTCACGCAGCTTCAAGCATGACTCCATACGCGGTAATGCCGCTCGGCGGGGCTGATTTTTGCACCTTGCGGGCGGCGAACCACCCGGTCAGGCGGCCGTCCTGGCTGCTGATGATGGGGCACGAGGCGCTCAGCATGGTGCCGCGTCCGTTCTCGCCCACCAGCGCGCCACCGCCGGCCACCACGGCATTGCCGTGCGGGGCCGCCACCAGCGCGCTCGGGTAGCCGGTCAGGAGGCTGGTGTTCGAGACGATGTGGGCTTCCAGCGCCACGTCCGGGCCGGTGCGGATGCCGATCACGAAGGCGGTCACGCGGGCCTGGTCAACCGCGTCGTGGTCGCGCCCGGCGGCGCTCCAGCCGCAAATCTTGCCGTCGGCCCCGATCAGCGGGTAGCTGGCGGTGAGCATATTGCCGTTCACCGGGGTGGCGTAGTTATCCTGGGCGCCGCCGCCGGTGCCGATCCAGCCGGCGCCGAGCTTGACGCTCACGCCGGGCTCGGACACCAGTGCGCTGGTGGCGGAAAACACTTGCTGCTCGACCTTGACCGGCACGCCGTCGCGGGTGATACGGATGCCGACCGCGTACACCGCCAGCGGCACCGGGTCGGCCAGGCCGAAATCGCGGCCGGCGGCGGTCCAGCCGTTGAAGACGCCGGCGTGGTTGCGGGTCGGGTAGCAGGCGGTCAGCGTGTTCGATGTGCCGCGGCCCATGTCGTAGGCGCCGCCGCCGGTCAGCGTAAAGCCGGGCGGCAGCCATACCTGGGCCGTCGGCCCGGTTGCCCGGGTTGCCACGCCAACAAATGCATAACTCTCGATCACGATGCCCATGTTTCCAACTCTCTCCGGCGGATTAGCCACTTGCAGCCCGACAAGGCCACGCTTAGGTACATAGCAACTCCCGTGCCACACTGATAATTGAGGAATTGGTATGCCAATTCCTTGATTTACAAGGAAAAACATGTCAACGGGCATGTAAATAAGCATCTATTTACATGTCTGATAGCAAGATGACACGGAAGCGCCCGGAGGGGATGCGACAGGAAACGTGTAAAACACGTGTAAAGCAGAGGTTCTTTACATGTCAACAATTGACAGCTTTCCTCTATAATTGGCAATTACTAAACGCTGTGCCATGGAGCCGAACGGTGAATGATGTTGACAACACGCTGACGACGCAGCTTTTCTCGCAAAAAAATGGCATCACCAGTGCCTTGCTGGGCCTGACGATCCTGTGGCACCCGGAAACCGAGCGCATCGGCGAGCAGTTCATCGGCCCGGCCGAGGAAGGTTACATCGAGGTGTGCCGCTACGCGCCACTGTTCTTCCGTCCCGGCCAGGATGGCATCGCGCTGGGGCACCGGGCCATCGCGCGCGCGCCGCTGATGGTCTACCGCACCGCCAGCGATGGCGTCGAACTGGCCGCGCCGGACAGCCGCATGGCGCTCGAAGTCAATGGCACGCTGCTGAGCGGCACGCGCAGCTTTAGCCGCGACGAGGTGGCCGCCGGCGTGGTGCTCGGCCTGGGCGGCCATGTGCTGCTGTGCCTGCACTGGATGACGAGTTTTCCCCGCCCTAACCTGTTTCCCGGCCTGCTGGGCGTGAGCAGCGGCGCGATCGCCACGCGCGAGCTGATCCGCCAGGTGGCGGGCACCGACCTGGCCGTGCTGTTGCTGGGCGAAACCGGCACCGGCAAGGATGTGGCGGCGCGCGCGATCCACCAGGCCAGCAAGCGCAGCGCCAATCCGCTGGTGGCGGTCAACATGGCGACCCTGAGCGAGTCGCTGGCGGCGGCCGACCTGTTCGGTGCGGCCAAGGGCGCCTACACCGGCGCGCAGGCGCCGCGCCAGGGCTTGTTCGCCGAAGCCGATGGCGGCACCCTGTTCCTCGACGAGCTGGGCGACACCCCGGCGTCGGTGCAGCCGATGCTGCTGCGGGTGCTGGAAACGGGTTGCTACCGGCCGCTGGGCGCGAGCCAGGATGCGCGCACCACGGCGCGCCTGATCGCCGCCACCGACCAGGACCTGGACGCGCGCGGGTTCAACCAGCCTTTGCTGCGCCGCATGGAAGCGTTCGTGATCCGGGTGCCGACCTTGCGCGAGCGGCGCGAAGATATCGGGGTGCTGCTGCTGCACATGTTAAAAGGCTGCGGCTTGAAAGCCGAGCAACTGGCCGCCTTCCCGCCGGCGCTGGTGAGCGAGATGTGCAATTACGATTGGCCGGGCAATATCCGCCAGTTGGCCAACGTGGCGCGGCGCATGGTGATGGCCCTGGATGCCGGCGAGCGGCCGCTGCTGGCGCAGTATGTGCACGCGCCGGCGGCGCTGCGCTCGGCCAGCGCCAGCCTCGCGGCCCCGTACGAACAGGCGCGCAGCGCCAGCCTGAAAACGCCGCAGGAGAGCGCCCCGCGCCGCAAGCTGGCCGAGATCAGCAACGACGACCTGCTCGGCGCGCTCGAAGAACATGGCTGGCAGATCAGCGGCGCGGCCCAGCAGCTGGGCTTGTCGCGGCCCTCGCTGTACAAGCTGATCGAAGCGCATCCGGCAATCCGCCCGGCGGCCCTGATCCCGCGCGATGAACTCGACGCCGCCCTGCGCGCCGATGGCGGCGACCTGGTCCGCTGCGCCTCGCGCCTCAAAACGCCGAGCGAGGCACTGCGCCGCCATTTGCGGGTGCTGGGGCTGGACGCCGGCACCAGCTAGCTTAGCCGGATCAGGCCGGCAAGCTGCCGATGACTTCGCCTTCGGGCATGCAGGCGATGCCGTCGCCGCCTTCGGCCATGTCGGGCGGGGTGACGCCGGCGCCGACCACGCCTTCCGGATCGAAGGCGAACACGCGCGTTTCCTGCTTGCCGGAGCAGCGCGTGATTTCGACGGTCAGCACGAACGACACTTCCCAGCGGCCGGTGTCTTTGCCGACGCTGAGGAAGTTGTCCCATTTGCGCGAGATCGTGTGGTATTTGCGCCCCTGTTCCTCGCTCGCATGGGCATGGCCCGGGCCGAATTCGTCCGGAGCAATCGCCACGCAGGCGCCGGCCACGCCGTCGAACGGCGAGGCACTGGCATACACGGCCAGCTGGCCGGGCGCGATGCAGACGATTTGCGGGCGCGTGATCAGGGAGCAATCGAGCACCTTGAACGACTCGATCTGCTCGTAGCCACCCGCGCGCACCTTGATGCGCACCAGTTCGCCCATGGTGAAGTAGATGGCGCCGGCGTAGCGCCCGGTGACGGGATTGCCGTCCCCATCCTTGCGGCTGAACTTCCATTCCAGCGTTTCGCCGATCTGGTTAATGTCGAAATTGGCTTCCAGGAGCATCGATGTCGGTTTCTTCATTTATCACTTTCTGTGGTGGAATCAAAGTACCGCGGGTCGCGCCGCAGCGCGATCAGGTCGGGCTCGGCGTTGATGAGATGGACGGGATAACCGCGCTGGCGCGCCGCCGCCAGCTCCGCCAGGGCAAGGTCGCGCTCGCCGAGCAGCTCGTACGCCATGAGCGCGCGAAAACGCAGGTTGGGGTCGTCCGGCCGCATGTCCACGGCGCGCCGGGTGTGTTCGAGCGCCGCCGCGCGCTCGCCCAGGCGTGCTCCGTACAGCCCCATGCGCGACTGCAAGGTGGCTTCGCCGGGGGCCTCCAGCAGCAGCGGCTTGAGCATCCCGAGCGCTTGCCGGTACGCCTTGCGCGAATCCTCCTCGCGCCCCGGAATCCAGCGCAGGGTATCGCCCAGGTTGGCCCAGCGCAGGTAATCGGAATTGGTCGTGAACGGGGGCGCGACGGCGCGCTGGAAGGCCTCGGCCGCGCCGACGTAATCGCCACGGTTGAACAAGGCATTACCCAGGTTGGTGTAGAGACCGCCCGTCGGGCGCACCTGCAAGCCTTGCTGCAACACTTGCAGGCTTTCATCCATGCGGTTCTGGCGCTGCAAGGCCAGGCTCAGGTTGGCGTAGGAACTGACCGTGTCCGGTTGCAGCTTGATGCTGTGCCGGAATGCTTGCTCGGCGTCCTTGAGCAAGCCCTGCTCGAAAAACAGGGTGCCCAGCAAATCTTGCAGCACGTGGTCGGTCGGATGGATCTTGATCGCATCGCGCAAGGTGCGCTCGGCCTCGCCATAGCGGCGCAAGCGCGTCAGGGAGTTGCTCTTGGTAATCAGGCCGAACCAGTTGAGCGGATCCAGGCGCAAGGCATGCTCGGCCAGCGCCAGCGCTTCCGGCAGCCTGCGCTGGCCGGAGCGCACGGTCGACTGGGCCGCGTAGCCGAGCGCCAGCTGGGGATTGAGCTTGATGGCCAGCTGGGCGCTGGCATCGGCGCGCTTGAGCCAGGCCTCGTCCCGGTGTTCGCTGGTTTGCTTGAAGCTGTAGGCGAACGACAAGCCGGCGGCGGCGGCGGCATGCTCCGGATCGTGCGCGAGAATGGCGGAAAAGCTGCGCACCGCCAGGTCCAGGCTCTCGGGCCGCTCGAAGGTCCGCAGCGCGGTCAGGCCGGTCTGCATCGCGGTCGCTTCGGAAAAGAAGGGATCGTTACGCTGGTACCAGTCGCTCAGGTTGCCGCCGCGCAGCACGCCGCCCAGCCCGGCCGCGAGCGCGAGCGCGAGCCCGGCCACGAGCATGGCGATGCGCACTTTGTTCCGGCCCAGCCAGCCCGCAGCGCGCGCGGGCGCGGCTGGCGCGGGCGCTGGCGGCGCTGGATGGCGCAGGCGCAACGCCGCCTCCTGGACCGCTTGCATCGAGGCGAGCCGGTCCTCGGCCTGGCGCGCCGTCATGGCGCGCACCAGCGCGATCACGGCGGGGCTGGTATCGGCCGGGAACGGCCACAGACCCGAGGATGACTGGATGTGGGCAGCGGCCAGCGCCAGCCCGCTCAGGTGCGAAAACGGGCGGGTGCCGGTGAGCAGTTCGTACATCACCACGCCGAGCGCGTACACATCGCTTTGCGCGCTGAGCGTGGAGCCCATCATCAATTCCGGCGCCAGGTAGGCGATGGTGCCCTCGGTCTGGTCGAACACCACCGATTCGGTCGCCTGCGGATCGATCTTGCGCGCCAGGCCGAAGTCCATGATGCGCACCTTGCCGGACGCCTCCAGCATCAGGTTGGCCGGCTTGATGTCGCCGTGGATCAAGCGGGCTGCGTGGGCTTCGCGCATGGCGTCGGCCACCTGGGCTACAATATCGAGCACGGTGTGCTCGGGCATCGGACCGCTCTTGCCCGCTTCGCGCAGGGTGCGGCCATCGACGAATTCCATCACGATCGATTGCTGGGCGCAATCGCCCTCGATCGAAAAGATGCGCACGAAGCCCGGATGGCGCAGGGACGCGGCCAGACGCGCTTCGTCGAGCAGGTTGTCCGGCCGTGACGACAGCAATTGCGGTTTGAGTCGCTTGATGGCGATGGTACGCTGGAGCTTGGAATCCCAGGCCTCGTATACCTGCCCGAAGCCACCCTCACCCAACAGACGCTTCAGCCGATAATGACCCAGTTCTTGCTCATCCACCTGCAAATCGCGCTCCACGTCACTTGGTTATGCAAACATTTCCATAGTGTACATGTAGGAAGGTGTCAATGACAAAAAAGTTTCATCTCTTGCCAACGTTGTAACAAGCTGTAAGTAGCAGCGCCGGCACCCACCGTTTGCCTATAGTGATAGCATCAGAATGAGGAGTTTCCCGCCATGAAAAACCTGTTACTTATCGGGGTAATGGCCGCACTGGGCGGCTGCGCCACCTATCCATCTTCACAGGGCCGTGTCCCGCCCTCCGATCCCTACCAGTGGCGGGTGGTGTCGGTGACACCGGTCGCGCCCGGCACGGGCGAGCGCGTGGCTGCGGCCTCGCCCACCGGGTCGCGCGTCGAGTATTCGTCGCGCCCGGTGCAGGTCGTCGAGCGGGTGTATGTGCCGCAAACCGTGTACCTGCCGGCGCCCGTGTACGTCGAGGAGCCCGCCTATTATTATCCGCCGATCTCGCTCAGCCTGGGATTCGGCTTCGGCCACTCCTGGGGCCACCGCGGCTACGGGCGCGCGCATGTCGGGCGCGGCTGGCGCCACCGCTGAGCGGGCGCCGTCACGCGCTACAGGTAGCCCGTTTCGGCGGGCGGCTGGTCCCACTGGTCGTTGCGGCCATCCACGTAGCGCACCGGCACCCACGACAGTTCTTCGTCGCTGACGCCATCCAGGCAGGCGATATTGACCCCGTAAAACTTGCCCAGCCGGGGCGACTGGCCGATGCCGAACGGGCGCACTCCGCAGTGGCGGCAAAACAGGTGGTGCTCGATGCGGCGCTGGAACTGGTAATCGCTCAGCTCCGACGCACCGCACAGCAGGCGGAACGATTCCGGCTTCACGATGGCCGCCCACCAGCGGATCTTTTTGCACATCGAACAGTTGCAGCGCACTGTTTCCTGGCTCAAGTCGATATCGGCCTCGAAGCGCACCGCGCCGCAATGGCAACTTCCAAGATACGTTTTCATCGTCGGTTCAGCGCCTCGCAGTGGGGTCTGGTTGGATCGTAGTTTCAGTCAAGCATTTGACGTGAGTGTACCAGCAAGCCTGCCCGCCTGGCATGGACATTCGCCATCCCAACAGGTATGCTGGGCCGCATGAACATTCACCAGCAAATCGCCCTGACCCTGAGCACCGCCGCCACCGCCCGCGCGGCCAACTGGCGCGCCTGGGCCGCCCTGGCCGCCATGCTCGTGACCATCGGCGGCATGCTGGCCATGATGTGGTTCCTGTCTTCCCAGCCCACGCTCGACCTGCGCGCCTGGCTGTGCGGCGGCGCCAGCGCGGCCAGCCTGGTCGTGTGGCGCGCGCTGCTGCCGCTGGCCGTGGAGCACGGGCGGCGCGCGCGCTGAAGCGATTGCCGGGACCCGCCGGCCAGTGCGGTAAAATCGCGTCCATCGTCCCCCTCCCCCGTTTACCCATGCCAGCAGCATTCCCCTCGCGCCGCAGCGGCGCCACACACTGATGCGCCTGCGTTCCCACTATCTCATCCTGGCCATCTCGATTGCCGTTCCGGTCGCCGTATTCGGCGCCATTGCGCTGCACATCCTGCAAGACACCCAGTACAGCTCGGCCATCGGCCGCATCGAGCACAGCGCCACGCTCACCGCGCGCGCCATCGATGCCGATATTTACCGCGCCCAGTCGGTGCTCAAGGTGCTCGGCCACTCGCATGCGCTGGCGGGCGGCGACCTGGCGCACTTCTATGAGGAAGCGCGCGAGGCCAGCGCCGCGCCGGGCGGCTGGATCATCCTGTACGACAGCAGCGGCCAGCAACTGCTCAACACGCGCCGTCCGTATGGCAGCGTGCTGCCCAAACGGCCCGATCCGGAACAGGTGACGGCGATGCTGGCATCGGGCCAGGGCCAGGTCACCGGCATCAAATGGGGCCAGGCGCTGAAAAACCATTTTGTCATGGTCGAACAACCGATCCAGACCCCGGGCGGCCAGCGCTACGTGATCGGACAAGCATTTTCGCCAGCCTTCTTTGCCCATTCCTTCGCCGGACGCACCCTGCCGCCCGGCTGGCGCGTGGCGATCCTCGACCGTGCCGGCGTCATCATCGCGCGCAGCGAGAATGCCGACAAGTTCGTCGGGCTCACGGCGCGTCCCGCCACGCTGGCCGCCATCAGCAAGCTGCGCAGCGGCGTGTTCACCCATCTGCCGGGCGACGACAAGGACATGGTCGACGCCTTCACCCGTTCCGAGCGTTCGGGCTGGGCTATCAACATCGGCGCGCCGGTGGCCGAGATCGACGCGGCGGTCTGGCGCGGGGTGCCGGTGATGGGCGCCGGCCTGGTGATCGCCCTGGTCGCGGCGCTGGCCTTGGCCATGCTGGCCGGACGCCACCTGGTGCGCTTCGTGGCGCGCGCCTCGCAGGCGGCCGCCCTGCTGGGCCGGGGCGGCGCAGTCGATGCGCTGCCGCGCTCGGGCATCCATGAACTGGAATGCCTGAACGAGGCGATCCGCGAAGCGAGCAAGCGCCTGCAAGCGGAAATGCGCTCGCGCACCGATGCCGAGAACGAGCGCAATGCGCTGCTGGTATCGGAAAAGAGCGCGCGCGCGCGCGCCGAGGAACAGAACGCCGCCAAGGACGAATTCCTGGCGATGCTGGGCCACGAGCTGCGCAATCCGCTCAGCGCGGTGGCCAGCGCCGTCTCCATCCTCGACAACGGGCGCAACATCGACGACGCCATGGCCCAGCGCGCGCGCGACGTGCTGCGGCGCCAGACCGACCACCTGCGCAAGCTGGTCGACGACCTGCTCGAAGTGAACCGCGCCCTGATGGGCAAGCTGGAACTGGACAAGGCGCCGGTCGACCTGGCCGAGGTAGTGCGGCGCTGCGTCGACACGCTCAAGGCGAGCGGGCGCACGGCCGCCTTCACGCTGCGCGTCGAGACCGTGCCAGCCACCGTCAACGCCGATCCGACCCGCCTGCTGCAAGTGATCGACAACCTGCTCGACAACGCCATCAAGTACAGCCCGGGCGGCGGCGAGATCGTGCTGTCGGTGCGCCAGGTGGGCGACGCCGCCGAACTGAGCGTGCGCGATTCCGGGCTGGGCATCCCGGCCGACCTGCTGCCGCACGTGTTCGACATTTTCGTGCAGGGCAAGCAGGGCCTGCAGCGCGCCCATGGCGGGCTGGGGATCGGCCTGTCGCTGGTGCGCCGGCTGGTCGAGCTGCATGGCGGCTATGTGCGCATCGACAGCGAAGGCAGCGGCAAGGGCAGCAGCGCCACCGTCACCCTGCCGCGCCTGGCCGGGCACGCGGCCGTGGCGCCCGATGCGCCATCGGCCCCATCGGCGCGCCTGCGCCGCGTGCTGCTGGTGGAAGACAATGCGGATGCGCGCGAGATGATGGCGATGCTGCTGCAATTGCGCTCGTGCGACGTGACCAGCGCCGCCAGCGGACAGGAAGCGCTTGCCGCAGCGCTGGCCGGGCAGCCGGAGCTTGCTTTTATCGATATCGGCCTGCCCGGCATGGATGGCTATGCGGTGGCGCGCGCGCTCAAGGCCGACCAGCGCACCGCCGGCATCGAACTCATTGCGCTGACCGGCTACGGCAGCGAAAAGGACCGCACGCTGGCGCTGGACGCCGGGTTTGCCCGGCACTTCACCAAGCCGATCAGGCTGGAAGACCTGGATCTGGCGCTGGCGTAGGGCTTGCCAGGCCCAGCGCGGCGCGCAGGTCGAGCGCATTGGGCAGCGCCGCGCCGGACGCGGTGTTGTCGAAAATACACCAGACATCGCGCCCGTGCGCCGCGTGGGTCGCCATGTCGCGCGCCAGCTGCGCCAGATAGTCGTTTGGATACGAAGAGTAATAGATGCGCGGCGCGCCGTGCAGGCGCACGTAGATGCTCTCCGTGGTCGGTACGTGCGGCCCTTCCTGGCCCTTGGCCGGATCGGCAATCACGCGCGTGATGGTGTCGCGCCGCAGCAGCGCGCTGGCATCGTCGCCGAACCAGCCCGGATGGCGCGCTTCGCAGGCGACCATGCAGCCGAAGGCGTCGTTCAGGCGCGCGAAAAAGTCGCTGGCGACGGCGGCGTCGAAACCGAGCGTGGGCGGCAGTTGCACCAGCAGGCAACCGAGCTTGTCGCCGAGGGCGCCGGCTTCGGCTGCGAACTGGCGCAGCGGCGCGTCGATGCCGGACAGGCGCGCCTCGTGCGTGATGGTGCGCGGCAGCTTGACCGCGAAGCGGAAGGCTGGCGGCACGCTATGCGCCCAGCGCGCGTAGGTCTTGGCCTGGTGCGGACGATAGAACGAGGAGTTGATTTCGACCGTGCCGAGCACCCGCGCATAGCGTTCCAGGTGGCTGCCTTCGGTCTCGAACGCGGGCGCCGCCTCGCGCGAAATGGTCCAGCCGGCGCAGCCGATGCGCAGCCTGCCGCCCGGGTGTTGTGTACGATTTGTCATGGTGAGAAAGTGTAGCAGCGTGCGGCGCGCGCATCGAACACGGTTGACGCGCACGCACTACAATGGCGTTTTACCAAACTGTACGCAGGAGGATTTCATGACCGACCCCGTCCACATCGTCTGCCCGCATTGCGAAGCGGTCAACCGGCTGGCGCACGAGCGCCTGAACGACACGCCCGTATGCGGCAAATGCGCGCGCGAGCTGTTCGTCGGCATGCCGATCGACGTCAACACGGCGCGTTTCAACAAGCATGTCGAGCGCAACGATATTCCGGTGCTGGTCGATTTCTGGGCTGAATGGTGCGGGCCGTGCAAGATGATGGCGCCGGCCTACCAGCAGGCCGCCAAGCGGCTCGAACCCCGCGTGCGCCTGCTCAAGGTCGATACCGAACACCTGCAGGACCTGGCGGCGCGCTACAACATCCGCAGCATTCCCACGCTGGCACTGTTTCGCAATGGCCGGGAGGTCGCGCGCCAGCCGGGCGCGATGGATGTGAACGGGATTGTTTCCTGGGTGGATGCTCTCATGCGCCACGCGTGATATGCATGCGAAACAAGCGGATGGGTTACGGCGGGACTGCTACAATCGGGCCATATTGCTAAAGGAGCATGAATCATGACGCAAGAGCTGATACTCGATTCCAATCTGGAAGAACAAAAAAACGTGGCGCGCATCCTGTACATCGTGCATGCGCTGGCCCTGGTTTTCTCGCTGGGCCTGCTGTCGGTGATACCTTTGATCGCGAACTATATCAAGCGGCCGGAGACGCAGGGGTCGTATTTGTACAGCCATCACAGCTGGATGATCCGCTCGTTCTGGTGGTTTTTCGTGTGGGCCGTGGTTGCCGCGTTTTTCTGGATCGCGCTGTGGTGGGTGTTCGGCCTCGGCATCCTTATCGCGTGGGTCATTGGTGGACTGGCGTGGATCTGGAAGGCCTATCGCTTGCTGAAAGGGTTTTTCGATCTGGAGAAGAATCAGGCGATGCCGGGTTAACGGTCAGGGGCGTTCCCGCCTCTCCAGGAACTGTTCTCTGGACGCAATGGCGTTAGGTTCAGCATTTTCTGACCACAAACTTCGAAACCGTCTTTCCTGCCATTGGCAGAAACGACGGGGTAGTGGCGCGAACGACGGTGGCTGGCGGCTCAGAGCCGCGCCAACCCCTGCGCCAGGTCGGCAATCAGATCATCGGCATCTTCCAGCCCGATATTGAAGCGCACCAGCACCCCGGCATCCTTCCAATCCTTGCGCATCGCCTGCATCCGGTACGGCATGACCAGGCTGTTCGCCCCGCCCCAGCTGTAGCCAATGCCGAACAGCGCCAGGCTGTCGACGAAGCGGTCGGTCTGCGCCTCGCTGTAACGCGCATCGAACACCACCGAAAACAAGCCGCCCGCGCCGCTAAAGTCGCGCTTCCAGTGCGCGTGCCCCGGACAATCGGCAAACGCCGGATGCAGCACCCGCGCAATCTCCGGACGCGATGTGAGCCAGAGCGCCACTTTCCGGGCCGCCGCGTCGTGCGCCTCGAAGCGCAGCTTCATGCCGGGCAGGCTGCGCAGCACCAGGTAGGCATCATCGGCGCTCACGCCGAGCCCCAGGCGCATGTGCGCCATCGCAAGGCGGTCGTTGAGGGCGCGCTCGCGCGTGATCACGGCACCCATGAGCACGTCCGAACCGCCCGACTGGTACTTGGTCAGCGCCTGCATGATGATGTCGACGCCATGCTCGAAGCCACGCAATGCCAGCCCGGCGGACCAGGTGTTGTCCAGCGCCACCAGCGCGCCCGCATCATGCGCCGCCTTGCAGATCGCCGGCAAATCCGGCACTTCCATCGAGACCGATCCGGGCGCCTCGGTCCAGACCAGCTTGGTATTCGGTTGCATCAATTGCGCAATACCGGCCCCGATCATCGGATCGTAATAGCGCGCGGTAATGCCGAAATCGGCGCTGAGCCAGCGGCCCAGTTCGCGGTTCGGGTTGTACACATTGTCGGGCAGCAGCACGTCGTCGCCGCTTTTGAGCAGCGCAAAATCGACCATGGCGATCGCCGCCAGCCCGCTCGGCGCCAGCAGGCAGAACTGGCCGTCTTCGATCGCCGCCAGCCGCGCTTCCAGGGTGAAGGTGGTCGGCGTGCCGTGCAAGCCGTAGGTGTAGGCGTTCTTGTCTTTCCACTCGCCCGAGCGCATTGCCGCAACATCCTTGAACAGGACCGTCGAGGCGTGATGGATCGGGGTGGGGAAAGCCGCGAAGCCGGCGGGCGGCTCGTAGGCGTGATGAATCAGTTGGGTCTGCGGGGAAGTTTTCATCGGCTGGCAGGCTTTCCGGTGGCAGCGCGGCCACCGGGGCGGCCGTGCCAGCCGTGGTGAACTAGACGACCGAGGCCCAGAGATCGTGGGCGTCGGCGGCGGTGATGGTGACCTCGGCGAATTCGCCAACGGTGAGCTTCTTGCCCGGCACCAGCGAGCGCTTGATGTGCACCACGCCGTCGATTTCGGGCGCGTCGGCCCACGAACGGCCGATGGCTTCCTTGCCGCCGACTTCATCGACCAGCACGCGCATGGTCTTGCCGACCTTGGCCTGCAAGCGCTTGGCCGAGATTTCTTCTTGCAGCAGCATGACGCGGCCACGGCGTTCTTCGCGCACTTCTTCCGGCACCGGATTATCGAGCAGGTTGGCGGTGGCGCCTTCCACCGGCGAATACGCAAAGCAGCCGAGGCGGTCGATCTGGGCTTCCTTGAGGAAGTCCAGCAGGTACTCGAATTCGGCTTCGGTTTCGCCCGGGAAGCCGGCGATGAAGGTCGAGCGGATCGTCAGCTCCGGATTCATGGCGCGCCAGGCCTGGATGCGGTCGAGGTTTTTCTCGCCGCTGGCCGGACGCTTCATGCGCTTGAGCACGTCCGGATGGGCGTGCTGCATCGGAATGTCGAGGTAAGGCAGGACCGAGCCGCCGCTCATCATCGGAATGATCTGGTCGACGTGCGGGTACGGGTAGACGTAGTGCAGGCGCACCCAGGCGCCGAACTGGGCCGCCAGCTGGCCGAGCGCTTCGACCAGTTGCGTCATGTGGGTCTTGACCGGACGGCCGTTCCAGAAACCGGAGCGGAACTTGACGTCGACGCCATAGGCGCTGGTGTCCTGGGAAATGACGAGCAATTCCTTGACGCCGGCCTTGAACAGGTTTTCGGCTTCCAGCATCAGGTCGGCGATCGGGCGCGAGACGAGGTCGCCGCGCATCGATGGAATGATGCAGAAACTGCAACGGTGATTGCAGCCTTCGGAAATCTTGAGGTAAGCGTAATGTTTCGGGGTCAGCTTGATGCCTTGCGCCGGCACCAGGTCGAAGAACGGCTCATGCGGCTTGGGCAGGTGCAGGTGGACCGAGTCCATGACTTCGCCGAGGGCGTGGGGACCGGTAACGGCCAGCACTTTGGGGTGCACTTTCATGATGATGTCGTCGCCGGCAGCATCTTTTTTGGCGCCGAGGCAGCCGGTGACGATCACGCGGCCGTTTTCGGCCAGCGCTTCGCCGATGGCGTCGAGCGATTCCTGGACGGCGGCGTCGATGAAGCCGCAGGTGTTCACGATGACCAGGTCCGCGCCTTCGTACGACTTGGCGGTTTCGTAACCTTCGGCGCGCAGCTGGGTCAGGATCTGTTCGGAGTCGACCAGCGCTTTAGGGCAACCGAGCGAGACAAAGCCGACTTTTGGAGCGGCACCAGGAAGGGGAATACGACGGAGTTCGGACATGTTGGAGGCACAATAAGGCAGGGTAATCTGCGATTATACCTGTTTGGGGCTGGGTGTTGGTGGTTTAGGTGTTGCCCCTGCGCTACCGTTGGCGCCGGCAACCCACCCCGTCGTCTCTGGCATTGCCAGAGACGACGGAAGTTGAGGCGATCGCTACCTAACTACCTCAGTCTCACTTCTTTTCCACCGGCGGAAACGGAAACGCCGCGCCAAAAATGCTCTTGCTCTGGTTCTGCATCTGTTCCTGCATCTGCACGAACAGGTTTTTGCTCTGGTCGATGTAGTTGTTCATCATCCCCTGCATCATCGGTCCCTGCACATTCATGAACTGGGTCCACATTTCGGGACTGAAAGGTTTGCCCTCGAACGCCCCGGTGGAGCCGGTGGTGAATTTGTTCTGGATATCCGTGAACGCCTGGACATTTTTCTCCAGGTAAGACCCCATCATCCCCTGCATGGCATGGCCGTAGTAGCGGATGATTTGCGACAGCACACCGCTCGAAAACATCGGCGCGCCGTTCGCTTCCTCTTCCAGGATGATCTGGAGCAGGATGCTGCGGGTCAGGTCTTCATTCGTCTTGGCGTCGATCACGGTGAACTCGTCCGCGTCGAGCACCAGCTGCTTGACGTCGGTCAGAGTGATATACGAACTGGTCTGGGTATCGTACAGACGACGATTCGGGTACTTCTTGATCAGGCGTTCCGTACTCTTTTTTGCACTACTCATCTCAAGGTTCCACTTATTGCGCCGCAGCGCATGTTGACTGATCACGAAAAAAAAGCGGACTGAAGGTCCGCTCCTGACACGCCTACTTTTTGCATTATAGAGTGGATATTCGCAAAAATACCACTTTACCGGGCCGTGTGCAGCAAATAGTGCGCCGCACCCAAATCATAAGTGGAGGGCAACCCCCGTTGCCCTGCCCCATTGCCCGCCTCAGTCCGCCCGGACCTTGACGTAACGCCCTGGCGCCGGCTCGATCGGCTGGTAGGCCTTGCTGCCCGCCTTGGCCGGCGCCTTGACCTGCTTGCCGCCATGGTCAGCCAGGAAAGCGGCCCATTCCGGCCACCAGCTCCCCTTGTGCTCGGTCGCGCCGTCGAGCCACTCCTGGGCCGGCGTGACGCTGGCCTTGGCCTCGGCCTCGGCCTTGGCCTTGCTCTTGCCTTTGCCGGCCGGGGCGGCCGGGGCGGCGTCATTGGTCCAGTAACTGCGCTTGTTCTTCGACGCCGGGTTGATCACGCCGGCAATGTGCCCGGACGCGCCCATCACGAACCGGTTGGCCTGCGCATTGCCGGGGTTCAGGATGTGCATCGAGCCATACGCCGCGCTCCACGGAACAATATGATCTTCCCTGGAACCGTAGACGAACACCGGCGCCTCGATCGCGCCCAGGTCGACCTTCGCCCCGGCCACGGTCAGCTTGCCCGGCACCTTGAGGCTGTTTTCCAGGTAGGTATTGCGCAGGTACCAGCAAAACATCGGCCCCGGCAGGTTGGTACTGTCGGAATTCCAATACAGCAAGTCGAACGGCGGCGGTTCCTTACCCTTCAGATAGTTCGACTGCACGTAATTCCACACCAGGTCGTTCGGACGCAGCGACGAAAAAGTGGTGGCCAGGTCGCGCCCCGGCATCAGCCCACCCTTGGCCAGCGCTTGTTCGCGCAGGGCGACCTGGGTTTCATCGATGAATACTTCCAGCACGCCGGTTTCCTCGAAGTCGAGCAAGGTGGTCAGCAAGGTCAGGCTGGCCGCCGGCTGTTCGCCGCGCGCCGCCAGTACCGCCAGCGCGGTGCTCATGATGGTGCCGCCGACGCAAAAACCGAAGGCGTTGACCTGGTCGGAGCCGGAAATGGCGCGCGTGACCTCGATCGCCTTGATCGCGCCGGTCTCGACGTAGTCGTCCCAGGTGGTCGCGCCCATAGCGGCGTCCGGATTGCGCCACGACACCAGGAACACGGTATTGCCCTGCTCCACCGCGTAGCGCACCACCGAGTTTTCGGGCTGCAAATCGAGAATGTAGAATTTATTGATGCAAGGCGGCATCATCAGCAACGGTACCTGGCGCACGGTCGGGGTGGCCGGGGTGTACTGGATCAGCTGGAACAGCTCGTTTTCAAACACCACCTGGCCCGGTGTGGTGGCCACGTTGCGGCCCACCTCGAACGCCGACTCGTCCGACAGCGAAATGCGCCCTTTCTGCATGTCGCCCAGCATATTGGCCAGGCCGCGGGTCAGGCTTTCCCCCTTGGTTTCGATGAGTTTTTGCTGCGCTTCCGGGTTTGTTGCCAGGAAATTGGCCGGCGACATGGCATCGACCATCTGCTGCACGGCGAAACGGATCTTTTGCCGTTCGCGCGGCGCGCTCTCGACGGCATCGGCCATGGCAGTCAAAAACTCGGCGTTTAACAGGTATGATGCGGCACTATAGGCCGACATCGGGTTGGACAGCCATTCCGGCGCGGCGAAGCGGCGGTCGGCGAGCGCGGGGGTTTTCCCTGCGAGAAATTCCTGCCACAATCCCGCGGCTTTTTGCAGGTAATCGTTGCGCAGCGATTCGAGCGCCTGGGGCGGGATGGTCGCGCCGGCATCCTTGAGCAGCTTGGCCACAGGGCTGGTGCCCTGCGGCACCGCCGTGAACATCGCCTGCCAGGCGGAGGGATCGGTCATCTGCGACATCCATGCGGAGGCCATCGCTTGCGGGTCGGGCATATTCATGTTTGCGTTCATTGTTTCAATCTTTTCCAAGGAAAGTTGTATGTGGCTTGTCGCTATTGCATGGATCTATGTGGTCGGACTGATGGCGGTGACCGAGGTTACCGAACACGGTATTGTCGCAGGGATTATGACGTTTTTGGGCTATTGTGTGTTGCCTTTGTCAATAGTCTGGTACATCGCCGGCTCCAAGATGCGGCGCATGAAGATCGCACGGAAAGAGGAACTGGCGCGCCGCGCACGCGCGCAGCGCCATGGCGGAGCGGCCCAGGGCGGCGCCGACGAGCAGCCGCGCCGCCGCGAAGCGCGCGACCGCAGCGATAGCGACAGCGGCGATAGCGACAGCAGTGACAGCGGCGGCAGTGACAGCGGCGGTGGCGACAGCGGTTCGAGCAGCGACTAGCGCCGCAGGCCTCACTTGATCCAGATCAGGCTAGCCTGGCGGCCGGTCACCTGGTCGCGCCGGTAAGAATAGAAACGGCCAGGCTCGCTGGCCGTGCAATAGCTTCCGCCGGAAACATCGGTCACGTTATCACGCGCCAGCATGATGCGCGCCAGCCCATAGATATCGGCCAGATACTTGCCCGGACGCCCAGGAAACGGCACGAAGCACTGCCCTGTCCGGCTTGCTTCATCGGGGCCCTGCGTCCCGGCCATAAAACTGTCGAACACATCGCTGCCGACCTCGAACTGGGCCGGACCGATTGCCGGACCCAGCCAGGCGGTGATGTCGCCGGCGCCGGCCGCGCGCATCGCCGCCACGGTCTCGGCCAAGACTCCGGCGGCCAAGCCGCGCCAGCCCGCGTGCGCGGCGCCCACCACCTTGCCATCGCGCGACGCGAACAGCACCGGCAGGCAATCGGCGGTCATGACCACGCACACCGCGCCGGGCACGCTGGCAATGCTGGCGTCGCCCACCCGGACCGGCTGGCCCGGCCGCACGGTGGCGGCGTCGACCACCGCCACCCCATGCACCTGCGACAGCCAGGCCGGCTCGCCCGGCAGTAACTGGCGCAGGCGGGCGCGGTTCAGGCCAACCTGCACCGGATCGTCGCCGACATGCTCGCCCAGGTTCAGCCCGCCGCCACCGGCCCCGTCGCCATACGGCGCCGGACTGACGCCGCCGAGCCGGGTGGTGGCAATGGCGCCCACGCCGGCCGGCATATCCGGCCAGTCGGGCGTCATGCCATGCTCGCCGGGCATCACACCTGCTCGGGCTCGGGAATGCCGGCGCGCTCGATCAGCTCGGCAAAATCATCGGCCAGCGGCACGATCCATTCCATATCCTCGCCCGTGGCCGGATGCACCAGGCCCAGACGGCGCGCCTGCAGCGCCTGGCGCGGGAAGACCGGCGTCAGGTGCTGCTTGCCGTATACAGCGTCGCCCACCAGCGCAAAGCCGATCGAGAGCATGTGCACGCGGATCTGGTGGGTGCGGCCGGTCTCGAGCTGGCATTGAACCAGACTGACGGGACGACGGTCCAACATACCGGTGGCGATGCGCTGGTAGTGGGTAATGGCCGGCTTGGCCGAAAAATTGGTCGACACAGCCATCTTGACCCGGTCTTTCGGGTGGCGGCCCATCGAGGCGTCGATGGTGCTGCTCAGCTGCGGCGTACCCCAGACCAGCGCAAAATACTCGCGCTTGACGCTGCGCGCCTGCAACTGGCGCACCAGGTCGGTTTGCGCCGCCAGGGTTTTGCCGATCACCATCAGGCCGCTGGTATCCTTGTCGAGCCGGTGCACGATGCCCGCGCGCGGCACGCCGGCCAGTTGCGGACAGTGGTGCAGCAAGCCGTTGAGCAAGGTCCCGGCCCAGTTGCCGGCGCCCGGATGCACCACCAAACCGGCTGGTTTGTTGATGACGATGATATGCTCGTCCTCGTAGACGATGTTCAGTTCCATCGCTTCTGGCGTGTAGGCCTCGTCTTCCGGCGCACTTTGTGGCAGGATGACGACCGCTTCGTCGCCATAGGCGGTGTCTTTGCCGCGCGCGGGCTTGCCGTCGACCAGCACGTGGCCCGCTTCGAACCACAGTTGCAGGCGGCTGCGCGAAAATTGCGGGACCAGGCCGGCAATGACCTTGTCCAGACGGTGGCCGCAAGCGTCCGGCGTCAGTTCAAGGTGGATCGGAGAGAGGTCGATGCCGGGGGCGGCAGGCACGTAGCCGTCGCCTGCCTCGTCGTCGAGGTCGATCTCCAGATCGGGGTCTAAGGGCAAATCCGCCGAATTCGGCGTTGGAGTTAATATCACAGCAGTCCCATCGGCTATAATCAGCCTTTCGTTGAATCTCAGTTAATACTCTCTTGCAAAAAGTTATGCAAAAAAAATTATCGCGTGTTGTTGCCCGTACTGTTGCTACTACCGTTGCTGCTACTCTTCTGCTCGGTTTGTCCGCTTGCAGCTTGTTGCCGGAAAAAACCGACGAGACCAAAAACTGGCCGGTGACGAAATTATACGCTGAGGCACGCGAAGAAATGGCGGGTGGTCACTACGAGGCGGCAATCAAGCTGTTCGAGCGCCTCGAAACCAACTACCCGTTCGGCAATTATGCGGTGCAGGCACAGATGGAAATTGCCTACGCCTACTACAAGAGCCAGGACCAGGCCCAGGCGCTGGCGGCGGTGGAGCGCTTCATCAAGCTGCACCCGAACCATGCCAACGTCGACTACATGTACTACCTGCGCGGGCTGATCAACTTCAACGACCAGATCGGCTTCCTGAGCTTCGTCTACGAGCAAGACCCGACCGAGCGCGACCCGAAAGCGACGCGCGAAGCCTTCGCCGCCTTCAAGGCCCTGGTCGACAAATTCCCTCAGAGCATCTACGCGGCCGATGCGATCGCCCGCATGAAGTATCTGGTGAATGCGATGGCGCAGTACGAAGTGCACGTGGCCAACTACTACCATGACCGCGGAGCCTACCTGGCCTCGCTGAACCGTGCGATGGCGGCGGTCTCGGACTACCAGGATGCGCCGGCGCGGGAAGAAGCGCTGTTCCTGATGATGCGCAACTACGACAAGCTCGGCATGCCCGAACTGCGCGACGACACCAAGCGCATTTTCGTACGCAACTACCCGGGCAGCAAGTTCCTCGACCCGAACGCCAGCGGCAAATCGTGGTGGAAGTTCTGGGCCAAATCGGACCGCGCGGCGCAGTAAGGCCCGCTGAGGACAATGCAAAAGACCGGGGAGACCCGGTTTTTTGTTGTTACCCCTAGAGGAATTTTCGCTGCCCCGGCGGTTATCGTCCGTCGCCCCCGCGCCGCGTGCCACCTTGGCGCGGGGGCGACGGTTTTAAAGTGAGCGCAATTCGGGATGTTCCGAGTCAGCCCTCGACCTTGCGCCGGAACATCCAGGTGCGGTCGTCGGAATCGTGCTTGTCGAAGGCGTAGCCGTCAACCTTGAAACTCTTGAGTTTTTCGGCATCGACAATGCCCTTGACCGCCGCGTAGCGCGCCATCAAGCCGCGCGCCCGCTTGGCGAAGAAGGAAATGATCTTGTACTTGCCTCCCTTCCAATCCTCGAACACGGGCGTGACGACCGGCACCGACAGCAGCTTGGGCTTGACCGACTTGAAGTATTCCTGCGACGCCAGGTTGACCAGCACCTTGGCGCCCTTGGCCGCAATCGCCTCGTTGAGCGCGCCGGTGACGGTCTCGCCCCAGAATGCGTACAGGTCCTTGCCGTGCGGCGTGGCCAGCTTGGTGCCCATCTCCAGCCGGTGCGGATGAATCAGGTCGAGCGGACGCAGCACGCCGTACAGCCCGGATAAAATACGCACGCTGTGCTGGGCGTAATCGAGCTGGCCCGGCTTGAGCGTGCGCGCGTCGAAACCGGCGTAGACGTCGCCATTGAAGGCCATGATCGCCTGGCGCGCCTCGCTGGTGTCCTTGCTCCAGCTCGCGTAGCGGCCGACGTTGAGGTCGGCCAGGGTGTCGGACAAGTGCATCAGGCTGGCCAGCTCGGGCGGCGAATAGTGGCGCAGCACGTCGATCAGCGCACTGGAACGGTCGAGAAAATCGGGCGTGGTGTGGAGTTTGGTGGTCGGCGGCGTTTCAAGGTCCAGCGATTTGGCGGGCGACAAGACAATCAGCATAAGATTCAATCAACTTACTACGAATAAACAGACCAATATGATACCCGCTCCAGCCAAACGCATCGTGCTCGACACCAATGTCTGCCTCGACCTGTTCGTCTTCCACGATCCGCGCTGGGCCAGCTTGCTGGCCGCCATCGAGAGCGGAGAGGTCGAAGCCGTCACCCGCGCCGATTGTCGCGAGGAATATCTGGTGGTACTGCACTACAAGCACCTGCCGCTGGACGAAGCGACCCGCCCGCTCTCGGCCGCGCGCTTCGACGCCCTCATTACCGTCGTCGCCCCCGACGCCAAGCCGGTGCGCCTGCCGGTCTGCACCGACCGCGACGACCAGAAATTCCTGGAACTGGCGCGCGATGCCGGCGCCGACATCCTCATCACCAAGGATAAGGCGCTGCTGAAACTTGCACGCAAGACGGCGCAGGCGGGCATGTTCCGCATCATGCTGCCCGAAGCCTGGGTCAAGCTGGCGGCTGCGCCGGCGGCCGCTCAAGCGTGACAGCTCCCCGCCGAATCCTGCCGAGCCAGCCCAACGTTCGACGCGGCGCTTTGGCGGTAGCTGCAGGAGTTACTGGACTTCAATACAAGGGATTCCCGGCGAATGGAATGTTGATTCGTCATGCGAACAAGCCT
>NZ_JAQOZV010000056.1:0-50100 GCF_030348125.1 Massilia sp. DJPM01 | reverse complement strand
ATCGCGCGGATCGGGCCTCTGCAGGCTGCGCCGATAGCTGAGCGTCAGGTCGGCTTCGTCGCTGGCGGCATACTTCAGGTGCAGGCTGGGATTGAATGCCTGCCAGCGTCCTGTCTGCATGGCGCCGTCTGCCGGTCTGACCCGAAGCGCCATGCGCTCCATCCGTCCGCCCAAAAGCGCTTCCCATTTCCCATGCCTGATCTGGTCGGTGAGATAGGCGGCACTGAGCGTGGTGGCCACGGCATAGCCATTGGTCGTCTCGGGATCGGGCGTCTCCGCTCCCGTCGCACGGTCGACCGACGCCTGATAGTTATGGAGGTCGTTGACCTGGTCCTGGATATCGAGGCCCATGCCCCACTGGCCGTGAGCGGACGCGCGGCTCCAGTCGACGGTAGCCTGGTTGAGGTGGCGCGCCGACCTGGTGGCACCGCGACTGTAGCCCGTGGCGCGCGCCGGTTCGACGAATACATCGCTGAATGACTTGTCGATCAAGCCTTTCGTATGGCTGCGCTGGACCATCGCCTTCAGCGCGCTCCCCTGGTCCTGGTGGCTGTAATTGAGGCTGGCGCTGGCGTCGGCCTGCTCATTGGGGCCGTAGGAGATGCGATGAAAGATGGTCGGGCCGGCAGCGTCGCGGACCACGTTCAGCGTGTCGTGCAGCGGACGCGAACCGCGGTCATTATATTTCGCCGACAGGCTCAGGCTATCGGTGTCGCTGAGGGCGACATCGACGCCCAGTGCCGCGCTGTGGACTTTGCGGCGCACGAATATCTCCGACGTCTGCACGGTCGTCCCGGCTTGCCCGCTGAGAGGATTATTCCACTCGACCGCCGACCGGCGGAATTTTTGCGTGCCGTCGCGGCGATACGCCAGGTTGCCGTGCACGCTGATATCCTTGCTGGTCAGGTCGCCCGATGTACCGACATTCCACAGGCCGTGGTCGGCGGCGCTGGCCTGCATCTGCGCGCGCGCACCCGGTTTGCGGTTGCGCTTCAAGACGATATTGACGATCGCCCCGCCATTGGCGTTGTAGGCGGCGGATGGATTGGTGATCACTTCGATGCTGGCGATGTCGGCGCCGCTCATGGTTTGCAGCGCCAGCGCCCGCTCATCGCCCGCCATCATCGCCGTCGGCTTGCCGTCGACCAGGACCGTGACCTGGGTATTTCCCTTGACCGAGATGTGCCCGTCGGCCGTCACCGCGACCTCGGGCGTCGACTGCAACACGTCCTGGGCGCTACCGTTGGCCGCCCTTGGCATGCTGGACACGTCATGGACGGTCTTGTCGATCTTTTTGACGACCGGCGCTTTCTTGCCTGTCACGGTCACTGTCGCGACTGCCGGATCTTCAGCGCGCGTCGTCAATGGCAGCCCGACGAGCGTGAACAGGGTCAGGGAGAATGTCGTCCTGAGTACGGCACACAGATATGGGTTGGCGGAGATGATTTTCTTGCACCTGTGCGGTGAGGAATGTTGAAAGAAATACATGCCGTCATTGTAACGTCTCGATAGGTAAATGGGCGGATTTTGATCGCCGCCGGCAGGGCGATTTTCAGCGCCTGAGCACGTGCTGCGGCGGGTCATCGGTGTTGACGCACCCGGCTCCATTGTGCCGACCTGTCCGGAAAAGGAAATCCGTCATGGGAGTTGCGCATCAGAGCGCGCGCACCAGTTTGTCGGGATTGCGCACCACATAGATCGCGCTGATCCTGCCATCTTCCATATCGAACGACATGGTCGAATCGAGCCTGCCATCGACAAGGCGCAGCAGACCCGCCTCGCCATTGATGGTCGCGTGCTCGAACGTGGTGGCGGCGCCGTACTTGCGCGCCATGCTCTCGTAGAAGCGGGCGATCTTGTCGGCACCGCGCACCACGTTGATGGTGGCTGAGACCTTGCCGCCGCCATCGGCCGTGAATGTGGCGTCCGGTGCGAACAGCTGCGCCAGTTGCGCGCGCTCGCCGCTTTGCGCGGCCGTGACGAAACGCCCCAATAAATCCATGTGCGTTGCATCACTGACGGCAAAGCGCGGCCGTCCGGCGCGCACCCGTTCGCGCGCGCGGTGCAGCAACTGGCGGCATGCCGCTTCGGTTTTGTCGACGGCGGCGGCGATGTCGGCGTAGTCGCAGTCGAATACCTCGTGCAGCAAAAATACCGCGCGCTCTTCGGGGCCGAGACGCTCCAGCATGAGCATGAAGGCCATCGAGACGTCGCCCGCCAGCTCCAGGCGCGATTCCGGCAGGTCGCTCGCGCGCGTGACGATCGGTTCTGCCAGCCATGGGCCGATGTAGGCGTCGCGTTCGGCGATGGCGCTGCGCAGGCGGTCGATGCACAGGCGCGTGACGACGGTGACCAGCCAGGCGTCGGCGCTGGCCAGCGCGGCGCGCGCGTCATTCGCGTTCCAGCGCAGCCACGCGTCCTGCACGGCATCGTCGGCGTCGGCGCGCGAGCCGAGCATGCGGTAGGCGATGCCGAACAGGCGTGGACGCAGCTGGTGGAAGTGATGGGTGAAAGTGTCGTTCATTCTTTTTTGAGGGAAGCTGTCACAAACGGTGCGACGGGCCCGTCTAATGATTGTAAGGCCAACCAATCAATCTCACCAAAAAGGAACCAGCATGGAACGCATCAATTTTCAGACCGCTTCGCCGAAGGCCATCAAGGCATGGATAGCACTCGAACAGTATATCGCCACGTCGAGTATCGACAAGCCGCTGGCGGAACTGGTGCGGCTGCGCAGTTCGCAGATCAATGGCTGCGCTTTTTGCGTGGACATGCACGCGACCGATGCGCGCAATGGCGGCGAGACTGAACGGCGCCTGCATGCGGTGTCGGTATGGCGTGAAACGCCATTTTTCACGCCGCGCGAACGGGCCGCGCTGAGGTGGACCGAAACCATGACGCGCCTCGCGCAGCAGCCCGATACCGGCGAGAGCTACGCGGCGCTGGCCGAGCAGTTCAGCGCCGAGGAGATGGTCGATCTCACGCTGCTGATCTCGACCATCAATGGCTGGAACCGGCTTGCCGTGGGATTTGCCAACATGCCGGAATAGCTGACCGCGACCACGCCCCGGCGCGCACACTTGCGGCCCCGGCGATACTGCTTACGGCAGCACCACCTTGATGACACCATTGGCCACGGTGAGATACAGTGCGCCTTGGGTGTCGAAGGCGATACCGCTGACTGCTGGCAGGCTGCCCAGCGCCAGTTCGTTCTTGCCAGGCGTGCCGACCGGGGTGCTTGCCAGGCCGGCCGGCGTGATTTTGCGGATCGTGAAATTACCGGTGTCGGCGACAAACAGGTTGCCGGCCTTGTCGAATGCCATGCGGCCAAGCGTGGAGAAGCGCGCTTCTTCCTTGCCGTCGCTCGCGCCACCCTTGCCGGGGACGCCGGCGAAGATGGTCATCGCGCCGCCGCTGACCTTCCAGATGACGTTACCTTCCAGGTCCGACAGATACACGGCTCCGGCATTGTCGACCGCGATGCCGCCGTAGCGGTACCCCAGCATCAATACGCCCGGTGCGGTACCGTTGTAGTTGTCCGCCAGGGTGGTGACGTTGCCGTCGGCTGCGATGCGACGCAGCGCGACGCGTCGCAGGCTGTCGCAAAATCCCGGATCTTTCGGCGTCGGGCAATAATTATTGGCGTTGGTGGCAGTGCTCACGAGGTAAATATTGCCTGCCGCGTCGGTGCTCATCGTCGGCAGCGTGACTGTGGCCGGTTTGCCGGCCGGTGTCACATCGCGCGGGTCGACCGGTACCTGCACCGTCGTCACCACGCCAGCCGGGCTGACTTTACGTACCAGGCTGATACCCGGCGCCTGGCTGCTGGCCACGTCGAACACGAACAGATTGCCCCTGGCGTCGATGGAAAGTTCGGTCGGCAGGCGGAAGCTGGCCTGTCCGGCGATGCCATCGGCCGTGCCGCTCACGCGTGCGGAGCCGGCCAGGGTGCTCACGGCGCCATCCGGGGTGATTCTGCGGATGGCGTGGTTGAGCGAATCGGCAATATGGACGTTGCCGGCCGCGTCGGCGCCAATGCCCTTGGGCGCGTAAAAGCGCGCGTCCTGGGCGAGGCCGTCGATCGACCCGCTCGAACGTGGCAGAACCGGGGTGCCGGCCACGGTCGTGACGACACCTGCCTGCGTGATCTTGCGCACGGTCTTGTTGCCGGCATCGTTGACAAACACATTGCCGGCAGCGTCCACGTCGATCCCGCGTGGCAGGTTGAACGAGGCCTTGTTGCCCTGGCCGTCGGCCGAACCAATCTGCTCGAAGCGCCCGGCGATCGTCAGCACTTTGCCGTCGGAAGTGATCTTGCGAATGCTGGCGTTGCCGGTATCGCTGACGTACAGCGTGCCTGCGGCATCGATGGCCAGGCCGGAGGGGGACGAAAAGCGCGCGTTGAAGGCGTCGCCATCGGCCCATCCGCCGTCCGCACTGCCGGCGATGATGGTGGCCGTGCCGTCCGCCGTGATCTTGTAGATCAGGTTTCCTTCGATGAGCAGTAGGTTGCCCGCGGCGTCAATCGCCAGCGCCGAAGGCGTGCGCAGGGTGATCGGCTTGCCGCCACCGGTGCCGTCGCGGAAGGTGTGGAGGGCCATGGTGCTCACGTTGCCGGCGGCGTCGATGCGGCGCAAGCTGGCCGTCTCGCGGCCCTGGTCGCTGATGTAGACGATGCCATTGGCATCGACCGCGATGTCTTGCGGGTTGTCGAAGCGGGCTGCCGCGCCCTGGCCATCGGTGCTGCCGCGCGCGTCGCGGTTGCCGGCGACCAGACTGACGACGCCTGCCGGCGATACCTTGTAGATGGCTGCCCAGCAGGACACGTAGACGTTGCCTGCCTGGTCGTGTCGCGCCGCCCAGGTATTGCATACCGGGTCGACCGGGAGGCGGCTGACGGCGCCGGCGCTGGTGACCTTGGTGACGTTATAGCCGCCCGCGACGAACAGCTTGCCGGTGGCGTCGATGGACAGGCCGCCCATCATGTCGAAGGCGGGAGGCGGGTCCGGTCCGGATTTTTCCGCGATGGCGCCGGCGAATGCTATCAGGCCGGTGCTGGTGACGGTGAGCGCTGCCTTTGCGCTATCGGCGCTGCCGGCAGCGTTGCGCACGGCGACGCTGAACACGGCGGCATTGTCGCTCGACTGGGCTGCCGCCAGGGTGCAGGTCGACGCGGTAGCGCCGGGGATGGCCACGCCATTGCGGCTCCACTGGTAGCTGAGCGAATCGGTGCCGCTGGCTGCGGCGCTGAATGTCACGCCCTGGCCAAGCTGCACCGACTGGTTCTGTGGCTGCGATGTGAATACGGGCGCTTGCGCCACTGGCACGGCCACCGGCGGTGTCGGGGTTGGAGTACCTCCGTCGCTGCCGCCCCCGCAGGCGCTCAGGCCCGTTATGCAAACGAGCGCAGTGATCGCGGCGGCATTGAATGTGCGCGCCTGACGGGTATTATGGGGTGACATGGCTGCCTTGTTAGTAAGATTGATAGAACGCGGTCGATCGCCAGGTCCGTCGCCGGCAGCAACCGCGTAAACGCGTCGAGCACGCGCTCGTCGACCGGTGCGACGTAGTTCAGCGTGACGTCCGCAGTTGACGAGGGTGCGGCGTCGGCCAGCGTGATGAAGGTCTTCACCAGCAGGTCGGGAGGCAGGTCCATGTGGATCGCGAGATAGGGCAGGCCGGGGCTGGCCTCGACCACGGTGCCTTCGCAGCGTGTTTCGGCACCGAGCACGAGGCAGCTCATTTCGTCGTAGGCGAGGGTGCTGGCGCCGAGACGGGCGCACTTGCGGCCCTGAAGGACGACGACGATGCCCGGCGCGAGTGTCTGGATTTTGTCGTAACGGAGAGGAGTGGAAAAGCGGTAGTAGCGCAGGCCTGGCCAGATGGAATCGGTGCGGCCTTCGCTCACGGCGCGCGCGGCGACCATGCTGCGCAGGCGTGCCAAGGGCGTCGAACTGGCGTCGGTATTCACAATGTAGGCTCGTCCTGAAAAAGAGAGCCTCCATTATAAAGAGGATACGCGCCTGCAACCGGCGCCGCCATGGCACGGCGCCGGGTATGGGGTAGCGCTGCGGTCAGGCCGTTTCGCGGCCTTCGCCGGCCAGCCAGCGCAATGCCGTCAGGCTGGGCATGAACAGGTATTCACCGCCGCGCACCGTGCAGAAGGTCTGGATGCCGTGGATGCGCTGGCGCACCGGGCGTTTCTGGATGGTGAAGGTGCTGTCCTCATCCTGCTGGCCGAGGATCGGATCGCGCTCCTTGCCCAGGTCCATGAAGTTGCCATGGTCGACCCACTCGGCCTGCATGAACTCCACCGTTTCCGGCGCCTTGGCGCTGATCCCGATAAAGAACAGGCCGCGTTCCTGGCCGTCGTCCTCCAGCAGGTCGGCGCGCCACGGCGCACCGAAAGTGGTGCTGCGGCGGATGATGCGGTGGATGTTCACGTCGGTCAGTACGGCCAGCTTGCTGTCGCGCGGATTCATGCGGCGCATGTGGCAGCCGTGCGGCGCTTGCAGGCCGGCCTGGTCGTCCTTGTACGTGAAGTCGTTGTTGCGCTTCGGGTCCGCGCCGAGGGCCGGATCGTCCTTTTCCGGCGCCAGCGTCAGCGGCGCGCCGCTGCGCCAGCGGCCCACCAGCTTGGCCGCCAGCAGTTCCTGGCCGGCTTCGTCGTCGGCGTTGTCGCGCAGGAAGCGGTTGAACGCGGCGGCGTCGGCCTGGTACTTGCGGATCACGACGAAGGTGCCGTTGCGCCCCAGCGCTTGCGGTTGCGGCATCGCCATCGGCACGCCCGATTCGCCCGGATAGCCGAGTATCAGTTCGCCCGCCTTGATCGCGGCGCCCTGGCCCGGCAGCAGGTCTTCGATGCCGCCATCGATGGCCGGGTTGCTGATGTTGTCGCGGTAGCCGAACGGGTTCAGGCTGTCCGGCTGCGCGCCGAAGTCGTGCATGCCCAGCAAGGTGACGCCCTGGACATCCTTGAATTCGTTCTGCGCGGTGGCCAGCGCGTGCTTCCACGATGCTTCATCGGGCGCGAAGATCGAGATCGTCACGTGCACGTCGCCGCTGCCGTACGGCGCTTCCCAGTTGGCCGGCGCGCTCGCGCCGATGTCTTGCAGGCGGTCGGCACGCGCCGCCATCCCGGCGCGGAAGGCGGCCGGGAAACTGGCCAGCGACTCCTCGGGGATGTCGAGCGCCACCAGGCCGGCGTGGCTCACGGCCACGGCGATCCATGCGGTGGTATTGGTGCGCGCGTCGGCCGCGCTGCGCACGTGCGGCGCCAGGCGCGAGAGCAGCGCGCGCCCGCCCGCGGCCTCGTCGATTTTCAGCAGCACGTGGGTGCCGAAGTAAGGGTCGGGACGCTTGAAGAGGATGGTGGCCTGGATGTCGTCCAGCTCCAGCGTTGGCGAGGAGTGGACCAGGTTCTTGAGGGTGTCGATGATCGTCATGGAAACCTCAGGCAATCTTGTCCAGGAATTCCTGGAGCGCGTCGTTCTGCTTTTGCAGGCGGCGCGTTTCGACCACCGACAGGTTCGGATTGGCGACGTACCAGCCGTCGGCGGTGATCTGATGGCCGGCGATGAAGTCCTTTACGCCCGGATCGGTGATGCCCGGCCAGCCTTCGACGGACGAAAACAGCAAATCCATCAGGTCGGGAATCTTGGTTGCGAAGTCTTCGATGTAGGTATCCCAGTCGCCGTCGTAGGTGGTGGCGAAGAGGATCTTGGTATCGTTTTCAAAAAACACGAAGCGCATGTCGTGCAGGGTCGAGACCTTCTGCGCGCCGTTGAAGTTGCCGTTGACGAGCTTGAAGATGCGGCGCAGGCGGTCGGCGCCGCCCGGCTTCAGGTTGGCCATGGCGGTCAGTTCGGAGATCTTGCCGGACTGGCGGCCGATGCGGCCGGCCGATCCCGCGTGGCCTTCGGTATTCGGGTCCTGCTCGCGCAGCATGTTTTCGAGCGCGAGCTTGAGCAGGTCGGGGGCGTCTCCCAGGACCTCCTGGACCTTGCGCTTGATGTCCGCGAGGTCATTGGAAGATGTATTTTGTGGGGTGGTATCGCTCATGATTGCTCCTTAAGTCTTTAAAAAATGGTACTGCCTGGACTGCTTGACTACTTAATCTGGTACCTGGCCGATGCTGTCGATCTCGATGCGCGGCTGCGCATTCATCTCGTGGCGGAACATGGACGACGCCTCGTAGGCCTTGATGCGCGCGCGCATGATGGAGCCGAGCGGGCGGTGCGCCTCGATGCAGTGCCACGGGTTGAACGAGAGGATGTCGTCGGCGAACACGCGGCGCGCCGGGCTGAACGCCTGCTGCGGCGGGATGGTCAGCTTGGCGACCGGCAGATAGGGCGACGCTTCCTGCGGCCACTCGATCGAGGCGTCTTCGATCGGCATGGTGGCGATGTCGGTGCACAGCTGCGCGCGCAGCTCGTACTCGGCGCCCTGGCCGGCGAAGAAGTCGACCACCAGGTTGCGCAGGGCCGAGTCGTCGGCATCGTCGCCGAGCGGCTGGCCGGTGAGGGCGCGCACGTTGTCCGACAGCGGTGCCGCGCACAGCTTGGCCACGTAGTCGCCGTAGCGCACCGCTGCCATGCTGAAGAAGGTCTCGCCGAGGATGTGGTTGTTGGGGGCGCCGAGCGTATCGACGACCGGGTTCTCGATGCCCAGCGCGTGCATGGCCTTGCTGCCGCCACGGGCGAGGGCGGCCACGATGCGGCGTACCATGTCCGGGTCGTCGGCGTGCTTTTCCAGCAGCTTCTGGGTCTTGAGGTAGGCGGCGGCGTGGCCGAAGGCGATCACCGGGTGGTTCACCAGCAGCAGGTCTTGCGTGGTCGCGTCCTGGCGCTTGGGCAGGAACTGCGGGCCGTCCACGCCCAGCATCTTGATCGCCATGCCGCGCGGGGACGGCAGCTTGTCGCTGTGGATGTCGCCGGGCGCGGTGGAGAGGCGGATCACGACCGGATAGGTGGCGGGGCGGGCGAATACGCCCTGGGCCAAGTGCGGGGCCAGGTTGTCATACACGGTGACGTGGCCGACCAGTACCCCGTGGCACTTGGCGTGGGCATCGCGCTTGGCGTGGCGGTGTTTGTCGAACACGCGGGTGTTTACGCGCATCATCGATTCGACCACGCTGTCGATAATCTGGTCTTCGTTTACCTGCTTTTGTTCCAGGTTGTCGTTGTAAGGGACGTACGTGGTGGTGGACATGGGGCTTCCTCGCTTGTTTGTAATATTGCAATGGAGCCAAGGAGTGTACCGATGGTGCGGTGGCGTTCGATAGAATGTTTGCTCGAACGGTGGAGTATGGTGAGGTGCGAGGCGGATGCGCGCTGACAAGTGGACCATGCGCGCCTAAGATCGTTCGATTATTTGGTCAGTGCCTGCTGCAAGCACCTTGTGACTACGGGATGATCGCCCGGAAACGCTCGAACAGTGCTTCAGAAATATCCGCCGCGCCAAATATCTGAGCACGCTTGCGTTGGTCCGGGAAGATGGCAAGTGTGATGGAACCATGCTCGGTGCGCCTGCGCACGGTAATCCCTTGTTAACCATGGGAGCCTGTTCAGGCGGAATTGATTTTTGCCAATATCCGCCCTCGACAGGCTTTTCAAGCACGACCCGGCCAAAACTAAAAGAAAGACACTATCAACATGACGCTGTCAAAGAAAACACAGGTCGACCTGCAACTGATCCTTCCCGACGTGTACGACACTGCGGATCGATGCATTTTCCGATTGATTGATTTGCTGACCGGGCGCCCTGGGATCGAGCGCGTCCATATCACCGATCCGGAGCACGGCAAGGCCAATTTATGCGTGCATTATGATCCTCAAGCATTGACCATCCAGCGTTTGCGAGAACTGATCGATGCGGCGGGAGCCCAGCTGACGTCGGCGTACTCGCATCTTGTCGTGCGTGCCGCAGTGCCCCTGCACGCGCGCGCCGCGCGCACCCTTGAGGCTGGCCTGCGGCGTCTTCCAGGCGTGTTCGAGGCTCACGTGGCCGCGTCGGGCGCCGTTTCAATCGAGTACGACCGCGCCCTGGTCTCCGAGCTGCTGTTGCGGCAAAAGATCGGCAGTCCCGCAGCGCCACCGCAAGCAGCCGGCGCCGCACCCGGCAACGAAGATGCGCATCGGCCTGGCGCCGATGTTGCGCACGAAGACCACGCGGCGCACGGACATGCTGACGCCGATGGGGCGGCGCATGCCGGCCACGATCACGCTGGCAACGGACCCTTCGGCGAGAAATCCGAATTGATTTTTGCGCTGTTCGCCGGCGTCATGCTCATCGCAGGCTGGCTAAGCGGACGCAGTGGGGCCGGCCCGGAGTGGCTGCCGATCGCGCTGTATGTCGCCGCGTATGGCTTCGGAGGCTATTTCACGGTCATGGAGGCGATCGGGAATCTGCGTGCGCGCCGCTTTGAAATCGATACGCTGATGCTGGTGGCCGCCGTTGGCGCCGCTGCGCTGGGAAAATGGGCGGAGGGTTCGCTGCTGTTGTTCCTGTTTAGCCTGGGTCATTCACTTGAACACTATGCGATGGGACGCGCCCGACGCGCCATCGAGGCGCTGGCCAAGATCGCGCCGGAGACGGCGAATCTGCGCCGCGAGGGGGCGCTCGTGAGCGTTCCAGTTGCCGAGCTCAAGCGCGGCGATATCGTCGCCGTCCGCCCCAACGAGCGCATGCCGGCCGACGGCGTGGTGGTGACCGGTACCACCAGCGTCAACCAGGCGCCTGTGACGGGCGAAAGCGTTCCGGTCGATAAGCAGCCGTCGGCCGATCCAAGCCAAATGGTGGAGGCGTTCGATCGGGCTCCTGCCGAAAACCGGGTGTTTGCCGGCACCATCAACGGTAGCGGCGCCGTTGACGTGATGGTGGCCCGCCCCGCAAGCGAGTCGACTATGGCGCGCGTGGTCAAGATGGTCACCGATGCAGAAGCGCAGCGCTCGCCGACCCAGAATTTCACAGAACGCTTCGAGCGTATGTTCGTGCCTGCCGTACTGGGATTGGTAGGTCTGTTGATGTTCGCCTTCCTGGTCATCGATGAGCCTTTTGCCGACAGTTTTTACCGCGCGATGGCGGTGCTGGTGGCCGCCAGCCCATGTGCGCTGGCGATCTCCGTGCCGAGCGCGGTACTGAGCGGTATCGCACGGGCAGCGCGCGGCGGCGTGCTGATCAAGGGTGGCGCGCCGCTGGAGAACCTGGGAACGCTCACGTCCATCGCCTTCGATAAGACCGGTACCCTGACCGAAGGAAAGCCGGCCTTGACCGATGCGCTTGCCGCCGAAGGGGCGACCGAGGACGAACTGCTCGCGGTGGCGCTGGCCGTGGAAGAACATAGCGACCATCCGCTGGCATCGGCCGTGGTGGCCGGCGCCAAGGAGCGGCTCGGGGGCAAGGCTGCCACCATGACAGTCACCGACATCAAGAGCATCACCGGGCGCGGTGTGCAGGCCAGTGTCGACGGGGAGCTGGTTTACATTGGAAAACCGGTCCTGTTTTCAGAGCTGGAAGGGGCGGCCCTTCCCGGCCCACTCGACGCGGCCAACAACAAGCTGGTAGCCGAAGGCCGCACCACCATGATCGTGCGAAAGGGTGCACGCTTCCTTGGTGTGATTGGCGTAATGGACACGTCGCGGCCTGCGGCAGCGGACGTCATGGCGGCCCTGCGCAGGCTGGGCATCGAGCGGCTCATCATGATTTCCGGCGATAACCAGCAAGTGGCCGACGCCGTCGCCAAGACTGTCGGACTGACGCAAGCGCACGGCGACCTGATGCCGGAGCAAAAAGTGGCTGCCATCAAGGACCTGGCTGAAAAGCACGGCAAAGTGGCGATGGTCGGTGACGGCGTCAACGACGCGCCGGCAATGGCCAATGCCACGGTCGGCATCGCCATGGGAGCCGCTGGATCCGATGTCGCATTGGAGACCGCCGATGTCGCGTTGATGGCCGATGACCTGGCGCAGTTGCCATTCGCGGTCGGCCTGTCCCGGCGCACCAGCCGCATCATCAAGCAAAACCTGTGGGTGAGCCTGGGCGTGGTCGCGGTCTTGATACCGGCGACCATCCTGGGCTTGAACATCGGTACTGCCGTGATATTCCATGAAGGCTCAACGCTGCTGGTCGTGATCAATGCGTTGCGCCTGCTTGCCTATCCCGACGCGGCTTCTCTCACCGCCGACGCGGCCCCTGCGCGGCAACAGGAGGGCGACGCGTTTGGCGTTCCCGACAGCCAACCCAAGTCGACAATAGCGCCATCATGACAGCCGCACTGGCGAAGGTGCTCACTTGCGCGGCGATGCCGGCGATTGCGGTTGTGGTGGGCGCGCTTGCATCACTGTTGCGGCAAGCGAGTGCGAGATCGCGCAGTGCGCTCCAGCACGTCGCGGCTTCCCCTTGGGTGTCGGGCGGATGCTGGGGTTGAGGTGGTTTGGCGAGCGCAGCGAAGGCGCGCACGCTTGTGTATTCCAGGGCGCGGTGATGGTGGCCTGCGCCAATGAAAAAAGCGGGCATGGCGCCCGCTTTTGTTTTTTACTCTTCGCGGCGCAAGTGCGGGAAGAGAATCACGTCACGGATGTTCGGCGAATCGGTGATCAGCATGATCAGGCGATCGATGCCGATCCCGCAGCCACCGGCCGGCGGCATGCCGTATTCCAGCGCGCGGATGTAGTCGGCGTCGTAGAACATCGCCTCGTCGTCGCCCGCGTCCTTGGCCGCGACCTGTGCCAGGAAGCGCGCCGCCTGGTCTTCGGAGTCGTTCAGCTCCGAGAAGCCATTAGCCAGCTCGCGCCCGACGATGAACAGCTCGAAACGCTCGGTGATGCCGGCTACCGTGTCCGACGCGCGCGCCAGTGGCGATACTTCGGCCGGGTAGTCGACGATGAAGGTCGGCTCCCACAGCTGCGCTTCGGCGGTTTCCTCGAACAGCGCCAGTTGCAGCGCGCCCAGGCCGGCGGTCGAAAACGGCTTCACGCCGAATTTGAGCAGTTCGGCCTTGATGAATTCCGCGTCCTGCAACTGCTCCGCGGTGTAGTGCGGAGCGTAGGCGTTGATGGCGCCGACGATGGTCATGCGGCGGAATGGCTTGGACAAGTCCAGCGGCTTGCCGCCGTAGGTCAGTTCGGCGGTACCGTGCGCATCGATGGCGGCCTGGCGGATCACCGCTTCGGTGAAGTCCATGATCCACTGGTAGTCGGTGTAGGCCGCGTAGAATTCCATCATCGTGAATTCAGGATTGTGGCGCGGCGAGACGCCTTCATTGCGGAAGTTGCGGTTCACTTCGAACACGCGGTCAAAACCGCCGACCACCAGGCGCTTGAGGTACAGTTCCGGCGCGATGCGCAGGAACATTTCCATGTCCAGCGCATTGTGGTGGGTAGTGAACGGCTTCGCGGCGGCGCCACCAGGAATCGAATGCAGCATCGGCGTTTCGACTTCCATGAAGTCGTTCTTTTCCATGAAGCGGCGGATCGACGACATGGCGGCGGTACGGGCCTTGAACGTGCGGCGCGTTTCGTCGTTGGTAATCAGGTCCACATAACGCTGGCGATACTTGGTTTCCTGGTCCGACAGGCCATGGAATTTGCTTGGCAAAGGACGCAGCGACTTGGTGATCAGGCGCAGGGTCGACACCTTGACCGTCAGTTCGTCGGTCTTGGTCTTGAACAGCGTGCCTTCGACACCCAGGATGTCGCCCAGGTCGTAGTGGCTCAGCGCTTCCATGGCGGCTTCGCCGGTTTTGTCGAGCGTGACGTAGATCTGGATGCGGCCGTCGGCGCGCGCGCCGGACGAATCCTGCAGGGTTGCGAATACGGCTTTTTTACCGGCTTCGCGCTTGAGCATCATGCGCCCGGCCAGGACCACGGGCACCTCGGTCGCTTCGAGTTCTTCGCGCGTCTTGCCGCCGAATTCCTCGACCAGTTGCGCCGCCTTGTGCTGCGGACGGAAATCGTTAGGAAAGGCGATACCGCCTTCGCGCAGCGTAGCCAGCTTGGCGCGGCGTTCGGCGATCAGTTTGTTTTCATCTGCCGGGGCGGGGGCTTGGTCTTGGATGTCCGTAGTCATGGTGAGTGTCGCTTTGTGGGTTGATGCGAATGTAAATCAGGAGGAAAACAGGGCGTCGATCGTCAGTTCGGAAAAATCGCTGGCGATGTGGATGACGTTGTCGAATTCGGCAAAGGCGTCGGCGGGCAGGGTGGTGGTCAGCACCACGGCGCGCATGCCGGCGCGGCGCGCCGCTTCCACGCCCAGCGGCGCGTCCTCGAACACGATGCAGTGCTCGGGCGCGACGCCGCAGCGCTCCGCCGCGAGCAGGAACACGTCAGGATGCGGCTTGCCGCGCGCGACATCGGCGGCGCCGACCACGGTGTCGAAGTGGCGGCGCAGGTCCAGGCCATCGAGCGTGAAGGTGATGTTGGCGTTGGGCGCGGCGGTCGCCACGGCCAGCGCCACGTTCATCTCCTTGGCCAGCGCGATCAGGCCGTCGAAGCCGGCCACCGTTTTGCGGTGCGGCTCGTACAGCTCGCGGTAGACCACTTCCTTTTCGTCGTTCAGGACCCGCACCTCGTCGTCATTGAGGTGTTCGCCCATCTCCGAACGGATGATTTCCTTGCCCTGGCGGCCGGCCGTGGCGCGGAAAAATTCGTCGGCGTCGATGTCCTTGCCACGGCGCTGGAAAAAGGCAATCCAGGACTCGGTGTGAAAGGACATGTTGTCGACGATGGTGCCGTCCATGTCGAAGATGAATGCGCGTCGGGTAGCGGTCATGAATTACACGCCTTGCTTGAGGGAGGCCGAAATGAAGTCGTCCAGGTCGCCGTCCAGCACGCCCTTGGTGTTACCCGTTTCGAAGTTGGTACGCAAATCCTTGATGCGCGACTGATCGAGCACGTAGGAACGGATCTGGTGACCCCAGCCCACATCGGTCTTGGAGTCTTCGAGCTTTTGCTGCTCGCTCATGCGCTTGCGCAGTTCGTGCTCGTACAGCTTCGCCTTGAGCATTTCCATCGCTTCGGCGCGGTTGCGGTGCTGGCTGCGGTCGTTCTGGCACTGGACCACGATGCCGGTCGGGCCGTGCGTCATGCGGACTGCGGAGTCGGTCTTGTTAATGTGCTGGCCACCGGCGCCGGACGCGCGGTAGGTATCGACGCGGATGTCGGCCGGGTTGACGTCGATCTGGATCGAGTCATCCACTTCCGGGTACACGAACAGGCTGGTGAACGACGTATGGCGGCCGTTGGCCGAGTCGAACGGCGACTTGCGCACCAGGCGATGCACGCCGGTTTCGGTGCGCAGGTGGCCGTAGGCGTACTCGCCTTCGACCTTGAGGGTGGCGGTCTTGATGCCGGCCACCTCGCCGTCGGACTGTTCGAGAATCTCGACCTTGAAGCCCTTGCGTTCGCAATAGCGCAGGTATTGACGCAGCAGCATCGAGGCCCAGTCCTGGGCTTCGGTACCGCCGGCGCCGGCCTGGATGTCGATGAAGCAGTTGTTGGCGTCCATCGGGTTGCCGAACATGCGGCGGAACTCCATCGCTTCGACCACGGCCTTGATGGCGTCGGCGTCGACGATGACCGCTTCGAGCGTGTCGTCGTCGTTTTCTTCGCGCGCCATTGCGAACAGGTCGTTCGCGTCTTTCAGGTCGGCGTCGGCCTTGATCAGCGTATGCACGACGCCTTCCAGCGCCTTTTTCTCTTTACCGAGATCCTGGGCGCGTTTCGGATCGTTCCAGACGGTCGGATCTTCTAGTTCTTCGTTGACTTGTTCGAGCTTCTCTGACTTTTTATCGAAGTCAAAGATACCTCCGAAGTTCGGCTTCACGATCCGTCAGGTCGTTGAGCAGGGCGGAGAGGGCGTTAATGCGTTCGGCTTCCATGGCGTTTCCGGTCTTATTGAATTGGTTAAATCGAACCTTCGATTATACCCCAGCGCGCCACATTTCCGGTCGCCCCGGCGCACCTGGCTTGATCGGCGTGGCGGCGCTGCCGTATCATGCAGCGAATATTCCCCTGCCACCCGCCGAAATCGCCCCTATGCGTTATCAAATTTGCATTCCCGCCGTGCCCCTGATGTTGTGCGCCGTCGCCGGCGCCGCCACGCCGCCCACCGGTTCGACCGCGCTGGTCGGGGTGATGGAAACCACCGACCTGCATTCGAACGTGGTCGGCTACGATTACTTCAAGCTCGCGCCCGAACCGTCGCTGGGCCTGGACCGCACCGCCTCGCTGATTGCCCAGGCGCGCCAGCAGTTCCCGAACAATCTGCTGTTCGATAACGGCGACACCATCCAGGGCACGGCGCTGGCCGACTACCAGGCACTGGCGAATCCGCTCAAGTGCGACCAGACGCTGGCGATCTACAAGGTCATGAACAAGCTCGGTTACGACGGCGGCGGCATCGGCAACCACGAATTCAATTACGGCCTGGCTTATCTGAGCCAGGTGACCGGCAACCGCTTCGAGGTCGATGGCGTCGATGCGTCCCGGCCGCGCTGCGCCGGGCCGGCCTTTCCGCAGGTGCTGGCCAACGTCTATAGCCTCAAGACGCGCCAGCCGCTGTTTACACCTTACCGCATCATCGAAAAACAGATCGCGGCGCTGGACGCCGACGGCAAGCCGGTGACGGCCACGCTCAAAGTCGGCATCATCGGCTTCGCGCCGCCGACCATCCTGTCGTGGGACAAGCGCTGGCTGGACGGGAAGGTGTATACCGAGGGCCTGCGTGAAACCGCCGCCAAATTCATCCCCGAGATGCGCGCCAAGGGCGCCGATCTGGTGGTGGCGATTTCACACGGTGGCCTGGACGACAGCACCTACGCGCCGTCGATGGAAAACGGGAACTGGCATCTGTCCAAGGTGCCCGGCATCGACGCCATGCTGATCGGGCACTCGCACCTGCCATTTCCGAATGCGGCCAGCACGGTCCCGCAATTCAACCTGCCCGGGGTGGACAAGGTCAAGGGCCTGGTCAACGGCGTGCCGACGGTGATGGCCAACCTGTGGGGCAAGCACCTCGGCGTGATCGGCCTGCACCTGTCGTACGACGGCCAGCGCTGGGTGGTCGACGCAAGCAAGACAACGGTGGAGGCGCGCGCCGCCCAGCAGGCCGATAAATCGTTCATCGCGCCCGATCCCGCCATCGCCGCGATGGTCGCAAGCGAGCACGAAGCGACCATCCGCTACGTCAAGACGCCGGTCGGCGCGACCGACTTCCGCATGTCGACTTATTTTGCCGACGTGGGCGACGTGTCGGCTGTTACCGTGGTCAACCAGGCACAGACCGATTATGTGATGAAGTATGTGAAGGCCAATATGCCGCAGTACGCGGCTTTGCCAGTGCTGTCGATGGCCTCGCCGTTCAAGGGCGGCACGGCCGGCGTGACCGACTACACCGACGTAAAGGCGGGCAACCTGGCGCTCAACAATGCGGCCGACCTGTACCTGTATCCGAATTCGCTGTACGCGGTGAAGGTCAATGGCGGGGAACTGAAGGACTGGCTGGAGCGGGCGGCGGAGCGCTTCAACACCATCGATCCGGAACTGGCGGCGCCGCAGGAGCTGATCAACACCGCGTTCCCGACCTATAACTTCGATGCGCTCACGTCGAAGGAAGTCAGTTACGAAATCGATGTCACCAAAACACCGGGCCAGCGCATCAAGAACCTGCGCTTCCGCGACAAGCCGGTCAACGCCTCGAACGAGTTTTTGGTGGCGACCAATAACTACCGCGCCAGCGGCGGTGGCGGCTTTCCGGGCCTGGACGGCAGCAAGACCGCAATTGCCGCGCCGGACGCCAACCGTGATGTACTGATCGCCTACATCAAGGACGTGAAGAACCTTACGCGCGCGCAGCACGGCCAGCAGCGCAGCTGGCGTTTCGCCAAAACGCGCACCGCCGGGCCGGTGGTGTTCCATTCGGCGCCGGCGATGCTGCCGCTGGCGCAGCAGGCCGGCCTTGGCAATGTGTCGCTGCTGCGCGCCGACGATGGCCTGGGCAAGGGTTTCGCGCTGTACGCGCTCGACCTGTCGAAATGATGCGGCGCCTGCTGCTGGCGGCGCTGCTGTGCGGCTGCGCTGCGGCGCGCGCGCAGCCGCTCGATCCGGCCGGCCTGGCGCGTTTGCAGGACGCGGCGGGGCACGATGCGGCCGCCGCGTATGACCTGGGCCGCATGGTCCGCAACGGCATCGGCACCGCGCGCGAACCGCTGCGCGCCCTTGCGCTGATCGAATCGAGCGCCCGGCGCGGCCATGCGCCGGCCATGTTCACCTTGTCGGCCATGCTGGCGGCGGGCGAGGGCTGTGCGGCGGACTTGCCGGCGGCGCGGCGCTGGCTGGAGGCGGCCGCGGAACTGGAGCATCCCGAGGCCCTGCAGCAAATGGCCATGTACGTGCAGGAAGGCGCGCTGGGGTTCGCGCCCGACCAGCAGCGCGCCGCCCAGCTGCTGCGTGAAGCGGCGCACGCGATGACGCATCGCGCGCAGGATCATTAAGTTAGCGCTTGCCGGCCTCCAGGTAGGCCGCCAGGCCGTTGCAGCTTTCCTCGCCCGGCCCTTTGGTCCGCGTGATGTTCAGATCCTTCGCCATCCATGTTTCGACATCGCGCATTTCGCGCTGCGCCAGCGTGGCTTCTTCGCGGGCGTCGTCGCGGCTGGTGCGCGACAGCTTGAGCATGGCCGCTTCGTTAAGCGCGCCGGCATGGGCCACTGTCCAGGTCTGGAGGGCACGTTCGTAAGCGGCCGCTTTGGGCGGCGCGACTTTGCCGCATGCCGCCACCAGTTCTTTCAACAGGTCCTTGCGCGTGTACAGGCGCAGCGCGTCCTGCTGCGCAGCCGTCAGCGGGGCTTGCGGTGCTGGTGCGGGCACTGGCGCGGACTCCTGCGCCTCGTAGGTCACATCCTTGCCCGGCGCGGGCGGCAGGCTGCGGATTTTTTCGATATGGGCCAGCAGCGCGGTGGCGCTTTCGGGCCTGCCGCCCGCGCTGCGCTGCTCCTTGCCATCCTTGAACACGATCTGGCGCGGTATTCCGCCGTTTTCCAGCCGTGCTCCCATCTTCGGAAACTTGTACCACACGGGTCACTGCACGCGCGCGAACACGGTGTTGCGGTCGGTGGACGTGGCCGCCGCCTGGTCGAAGGTCTGGTCGGCGCCGATGCAGTATTTGCATCCGCGGTCCGGCGAGGTGAGTTGCAAGACCACGTATCCGGGCCGCGACAGGAAGGCATCCACTTCAGCCGGTTTGAGTTCGGTCACCTTGGCGGCGTACGCCAATGTGCAGCCTAGCGCGGCGCCAACGGCCACGGCGATGTTCAGAAATTTCATCGGTTTTTTCCTCGTTGATGTGTGTCGCCAGGACGTTCAGAGCATGCGCAGTCCGCCCGGCGTGTTGATATGGGCGCGCAGATAAGGCCGGGCGCCTGCATCGAGCCGCACCACCGTCACCGGCGCGTGCATGCCGATCGCGGCGGGCATCGCGTTCGCGCGCGGCGGCAGGTTGTGGGTGCCCATGGCGGGATGTTTTCCACCCGCAGCGGCAACGACGCCGAGAACATCGCGGACCCAGGCTGCGCCCTGGTCGAGCGTGCAGGCGGTGACGCTAATGTGGTCGAGCTGGCAGGGCGGCATGCGGGCGTGTTCCGACGTGGTTTGAATATGAAAGACACAACATTCTAGCACCACGGAACGTCAAAAAACCGGCATCGGGGCCGGCCTGCGGCAGGTAACGCCTATCAAAAAAGATACTTAGCATGAAAGCGATTTCAAGAGTGATGAAATTTCGCGCGTCAGTTTTTCACCACGCGTGCTGAGTAGGCCAGGAAGCTGTTCAGCGCACTGTCCGGCACATGCACGTTACGGAATTTTACATTTCCTTCTTGCAGGAGATCTTGAACACCAAGCATCTTAATTTTGTGCTTATTTCGGCGCATTTTCTCTATGTATTTTCCATGAAACACATGAAAGCCCCGCTGTTGAGGGAGATACTTGTTCTTTTTCCTGGAAACGGCTCACAAATGCTCCGCCCGGAACACACCTGTTTTCGCTCAGCAATTGCTATATGTGCAATGCAAAAACACCCATTTTTGTGTTCTTGACATTTAACCTTTGCAGCGGATACATTGCGTCCATACCTCAGTAACTGCTGGTTTCGTTACCCGATGTATAGCCTTGGCCCGGACATGTCCGCCGCCAGGGAATCTGGATAAAAAACGGTCACTTGATCGTTTTTTTTGAAAAACAGTTGAAAACGTTTTCAAGCCTGTGTAAAGCGGGGACGGCATGGCCGGCTCCTCTGTGCAGGCCCTGTATGCGCCGCAGCCTTGCTCTGGGCAGTGGAAGGTGCGGCACATGCAGACAGCGAAGGCATCCACCTGCCTTCGGGCGCAAGTCGATTCCTGCTCCGGCAGGCAGCGGCCGGCGCAACGGGTTCCGCGCCGTGGCCGCCCGCCACGGACCGGGACACGGGCCAGAAACTGAAACCACCGCCATCGGCACCGGTGCAACCGGGAAGAGGGCGGCAACCATGCCGGCGTACGTGACTCACGGACGCCATAAAGTACGACAATTGCGAGGAGACTCCTGAATGAATTCGATGTCCAAAATTAAACTGAACGCCGTTACCGATGCCCTGCGCAACAGCGGCAGCGGCCGCAGCCTGGCGCGCAGCGCGATGCGCGGCCTGCTGGCCCTGTCGATCACGGCCGCCACCGCCGCCGCGATCAGCCTGCCGATGATGGCAACGGCGCACGCCGCCGCCGATGCGGAATACACCCAGCGCTTCCTGGCCCAGTACAAGAAGATCAAAGATCCTGCGAACGGTTACTTCAGCAAGGAAGGCGTACCGTATCACTCGGTTGAAACGCTGATGGTCGAAGCACCGGACCACGGCCACGAAACCACGTCGGAAGCCTACAGCTACTGGCTGTGGATGGAAGCGCAGTACGGCCGCGCCAGCGGCGACTGGGGCCCGCTGAACGCGGCCTGGGCCAACATGGAAAAGTACATCATTCCATCGCAGTCCGACCAGCCGACCAACAGCTTCTACAATCCGGGCAAACCTGCGACCTACGCCGCCGAATACGACCTGCCGAAAAGCTACCCAGCGCCCCTGAACGGCGGCGTACCGGTCGGCCAGGATCCGATCGCCAACGAACTGAAATCGGCTTACGGCACCAGCAATATCTACGGCATGCACTGGCTGGTCGACGTCGATAACTGGTACGGCTATGGCAAGTGCGGCGACGGCACCACGCGTCCTTCGTACATCAACACCTTCCAGCGCGGCTCGCAGGAATCGGTATGGGAAACCGTGCCGCATCCATCGTGCGAAACCTTCAAATGGGGTAAAAACGGCGGCGGCGAAGGCTTCCTCGGCCTGTTCATCGGCGACAACAACCGCGCCAAGCAATTCCGCTACACCAATGCACCTGACGCCGATGCACGCGCCGTGCAAGCCGTGTACTGGGCCTCGGTCTGGGCCAAGCAGCAAGGCAAGAGCGCGCAAGTGGCCGACCTGGTCACCAAAGCGGCCAAGATGGGCGACTTCCTGCGTTACGCCATGTTCGACAAGTACTTCAAAAAGATCGGCAATTGCACCAACGCCAATTCGTGCCCAGGCGGCAATGGGCAGCAGGATGCACAAGGCGAACGCGACAATCAGCACTATCTGATGAGCTGGTACTACGCATGGGGCGGCGCCACCGATTCCAACGCCGGCTGGGCATGGCGCATCGGTTCGAGCCACAACCACTTCGGTTACCAGAATCCGCTGGCAGCATGGGCACTGTCGACCCAGGCCGACTTCAAGCCACTGTCGCCGACCGCCGCTGGCGACTGGGGCAAGAGCCTGACCCGCCAGATGGAATTCTACCGCTGGCTGCAATCGGCTGACGGCGCGATCGCCGGCGGCGCGACCAACAGCTGGGGCGGCGATTACCTGACCCCACCGGCAGGCACCCCGACCTTCCACGGCATGTTCTACGATGAAAAACCGGTCTACCACGATCCGGCGTCGAACACCTGGTTCGGCTTCCAGGCCTGGTCGATGCAGCGCGTCGCCGAGTACTACTACGCCAGCGGCGACGCCCGCGCCAAGGCAGTCCTGGACAAATGGGTTGCCTGGGCATCGGCCAACACGGTCCTGAAAGCGGACGGCACCTACACCATCCCGAACACCCTGGCATGGAGCGGCGCGCCTGACACCTGGAACGCGGCAACCCCTGGCGCGAATGCCGGCCTGCGCGTGAAAATCGTCGACAGCACCAATGACGTCGGTATCGCCGCCGCCCTGGCCCGCACCCTGATCTACTACGGTGCCAAAGCCAACAACGAAGCTGCCAAAGTGCTGGCCAAGCAACTGCTGGACCGCATGTGGGCCAAGCATCAGGATACGGCTGGCCTGGTGGTTGACGAAACGCGCGCCGACTACAAGCGCTTCACCCAGGCATACGATCCGGCTACCGGTTCGGGCGTCTACATTCCACAGGGCTGGACCGGCACCAACGGCCAGGGCGCGACCATCGATTCGAGCGCAACGTTCCTGAGCATCCGTCCGAAATACAAGGACGATCCACAGTGGCCCAAGCTGAAAGCCTACCTGGACGGCGGTCCTGCACCAACCTGGCGCTACCACCGCTTCTGGGCCCAGGCCGATATCGCCAATGCGCTGGCCGATTACGCCAACATTGTCGGCGGTACCGACTCGCCGTCGATCGTCACCAGCACCAATGCGCTGAGCGTACCTGAAGGCGGCTCGAACAGCGTGCGTATCAGCCTGTCGAAGGCGCCTGCCGCCAACGTCACGGTAGCGGTCGCCAAGGCAGCCGGCGGCGACGTCGACCTGACCACGCCACAGACCACCCTGCTGTTCACGCCTGCTAACTACAACGTGCTGCAAGCAGTGTCGATCAACGGTGCGGTGGATGCCGATGCTGTCAACGGCAGCGCCAACTTCAGCTTCACGGCGCCTGGCTACCTGAGCGCCACCACGGTGGCCACCGAAGCGGACCGCGACGTGGTGGTTCCAGTGACCCTGGTTGTCAGCGGCGCGCCTTTGAGCGTACCGGAAGGCGCATCGCGCAACTTCCAGGTCCGCCTGGGTGCCGCTCCGAAAGCCAACGTCACGGTCAGCGTAGCCCGCCTGACCGGCGACACCGACCTGTCGGTTGCCGGTGGTGCCACGCTGACCTTCACGCCAGCAAACTGGAACGTGACCCAGGCAGTGACGGTTGCCGCCGCAGTTGACGCGGATAGCCTGAACGGCAGCGCCACCTTCGCAGTCACCGCGCCGACGGCAGCCGCCGTCAACGCCGTGGCCACCGAAGCGGACAAGGATGTGGCGACCGGCGGTTGCGCTGTCGATTTCGACACCACCAACGACTGGGGTGCTGGCCAGGTGCCACGGGTTGTCCTGCGTAACACCGGTGCCGCGCCGATCACCGGCTGGACACTGAACTGGACCGCGTCCAACGACGTGACCCTGAGCAACTCGTGGGGCGCCACCGTGACCCAGAGCGGCCGTGCGTTCAGCGCTACCCCAGCGGCCTGGAATGCGACCATCGCCGCTGGCGGCAATGTCGAGTTCGGCATGCAACTGGCATACAGCGGCGCCAAAGTGCTGCCGACCGCCGTGAGCTGGGCTGGCCGTAGCTGCACCATCGCTGTGAAGTAATTGTTAGTCGTCCGCGCGGGCCATGCTTGGCCCGCGCGGATTTTTTGCGTTTGAAACAGGCAGTTGAAAACAGAGGAGGACGACCATGACGATTCGTTCAACACAAGCCGGGTTCGCAGGGCTCGCGGTGGTACTCGCCGTCGCCGGGGTAGGCGCCGGCATCAGTTACAACACGCTCAGCGCCGCGCGCGCGGGCGGCACCGACGCCTGGCGCGACCTGACCCAGATCCACGCCGAACGCGCGCGCCTGGCCAGTAGCGCGCTCGAAGGCGCGGCGCGCGCGGGCGGACTCGATCAAGCCTTTATCGACCAGGCCCGGACCAGCCTGGTGCGCGCCAGTGCGCTGCCGACCAACAGCGATGTGCTGAACGACCTGGAAGCGGTCGATACCTACAAGCGTTACCAGGGTGAGTTGACCGGCGTGCTGTACCGCCTGGCGGGAACGCGCGGCGCGCCCGAGCTGGAAACAGTGTCTTCACTCAAAGAACTGCGCGGCAAATTGCCGCAAGACGAGCTTGCGCTGGCCGTTGCCCGCAACCGTTACGGAAAGTCGGCCGAAGGCTACAACGCCCTCGTCGGCACCTTCCCGGGTGCCGCGGTCGCAGTGGTGACCGGTTTCCGGCCGCTACCAGCCGGGCTGTAACCGGCCCGCTTCAAGTCATCTCACTTATATTGGAGACGCACGATGATTACCCCGAAAGTTGTAAGCAAGTTAGCACTGTCGCTGGCCCTGGCCTTCGCGGCCACGGCCGGCCAGGCCTTTACCGTATCCGGCAACAAGATCCTGGACGATGCCAACCGTCCGGTCGTGCTCAAGGGCGTGAACTGGTTCGGTTTCGAGACCTTTGACGGCACGGTGCACGGCCTGTGGACGCGCAACTGGAAGAGCATGCTCGACCAGGTGCAAGCGAACGGCTTCAACGCCCTGCGTATTCCGGTGTGCCCGGCCACCTTCCGCGCATCGTCGGTCAAGCCGAATATCGACGCGCTGGCCAATCCCGACCTGGTGGGACTGAACTCGCGCCAGTGGCTCGACGTGTTCCTGAAAGAAGTCGACCGTCGCGGCATCTACATCCTGCTCGACCACCATCGTCCGGATTGCAACGCGATTTCGGAACTGTGGACGACGCCGCAGTACACCGAAGAACAGTGGCTGACCGACCTCGAATACCTGGCCCAGCACTACTCCGGCCTGCGCAACCTGATTGCGCTCGACATCAAGAATGAGCCGCACGGCCAGGCCAGCTGGGGTACGGGCAACATCAAGACCGACTGGAATCTCGCGGCCGAGCGCGCATCGAAGCGTATCCTGGCGGTCAATCCGAACCTGCTGATCTTCGTCGAAGGCATCGGCAGCAATCCGGGCGGTTGCCAGGGCCAGTTCGGCCATTTCTGGGGCGGCAACCTGGAGCCGATGAACTGCAAGCCGCTGGACATCCCGCGCAACAAGCTGGTGCTGTCGCCGCACGTGTACGGTCCGGACGTGTTCGAGATGGATTACTTCAGGGCCGCCAATTTCCCGGCTAACATGCCTGCGATCTGGGATCAGCAGTGGGGCAAGTTCGCCAAGGATTATCCCGTGGTGCTGGGCGAGTGGGGCGGCAAGTACGGCCACGGCGGCGGCCATCCGAAAGACAAGGTCTGGCAGGACGCGCTGGTGAAATACCTGAAAGAACGTGGCATGATCAGCTCGTTCTACTGGACCCTCAATCCGAACAGCGGCGACACCGGCGGCATCTTGCAGGATGACTGGAATACTGTCTGGCCGGACAAGATGGCATTGCTGAAAAACTTGTGGGCGGGTGCGACGCCGACACCGACGCCGACACCAACCCCAACGCCAACGCCAACGCCAACACCAACGCCAACGCCAACACCGACGCCAACGCCTACACCGACGCCGACGCCAACGCCAACGCCAACGCCAACGCCAACCCCAACGCCAACGCCAACCCCAACGCCAACGCCGACGCCGACGCCGACGCCGACGCCGACGCCGACACCATCGGTCACGGCAGTGGTGAAGATCTCGTCCGACTGGACGGCTGGCTATTGCGCCGATGTTGCGGTGACCAACAACGGCACGACGCCGGTGGTGTGGAAGATCCAGGTACCGGTGCAAGGCAAGATCAATAACCTGTGGAACGCGGTCTACACCCAGACCGGTGCGGTTTTGACGGCATCGGGCCAGGCGTACAACGCGACTGTGCAGCCGAAGGGCACGCAATCGTTCGGCTTCTGCGCCGTGCGCTAAGCCGGCATGTGGCTTAACCGGGGTCTGACCTCGGTTAAGCAACGGCCGCGCAGTATTCCCTAACCGGGGTCCTGACCGGGGTCAGACCCCGGTTAGGGAACAACGGCCGCCCATGTATCAATCATGGCAAATTAGCACTTGCATCGCCGCAAAAAATCACCTACTATCGCACTCCCAAGCAGGCCAACCATGTTAGAAAAGGAGATCGATCATGCAAAAACTGAACATAAACGCTCTTTTTCTGGGTCTGGCTGGCTACATCCTGCACTGAACCGACGGCATTCGCCCGTCTGTCGCATCGTTTTAGCCCTCTCTTGACGAGTTAATCGTCAGCGCTCCGCCAGCGCCCAATCCCGTATCGAATTTTTTTGGATTGGCATCACATGGGCAATTTTGTTCAGCAAATTTCTGATCGTATTTCGATCATCGCGTCCGACCGTCTGTGGCTCGAAGACGCAGCAATACAACAAACCAAAACCACGGCCGCACTGGCCGGCATGCAGCGCGTGGTCGGCTTGCCCGACCTGCATCCGGGCCGCGGCTATCCCGTCGGGGCCGCATTCTTTTCCACCGGACGCCTGTATCCGGCACTGGTCGGCAATGACATCGGCTGCGGCATGGCGCTGTGGCAAACCGATATCCTGGCCGGCAAGGCCAAGCTCGACAAGATCGACAAGCAGATCGGCAACCTCGACGATGTGATCGACGAGGAAGAATGGGCCGCCCTGGAACGCCTCGATCCGTCCTGGCCGGCGCGCATGGATGCGCTGTCGGCAGCGCTGGCAGCGGCCGGCCTGGACCTGGCACCGCTGCGCTCGCTCGGTACCATTGGCCGTGGCAATCACTTCGCGGAACTCCAGGTCATGGATGCTGTCGAAGATGAAGAGGTCCTGGGGCGCACGGCGCTGACCCGAAAATGCCTGCAACTGCTGGTGCACAGCGGTTCGCGCGGCTTGGGCCAGGTGATTTTGCGTGCCCACGTTGACGTGCACAGTCACGCCGGCCTGGTCGATGGCAGCGCGGAAGCGTTGGCCTATTTGCGCGAGCACGACGCGGCGCTGCAATACGCCGAGGTCAACCGCTCGCTGATCGCGGCGCGGATTTTTCAGCGTCTGCGTTGCGAGGCCGTGCGCGTGCTCGACGTTCACCACAACACGGTGACGCCGGCATGTATTGATGGGCAGGCAGGCTGGCTGCACCGCAAAGGTGCCACGCCGAGCGACCAGGGGCTGGTCATGCTGCCCGGTTCGCGCGACGACTACAGCTATCTGATCGAACCGGTGCTGTCGGCCGGTGAGTTGAGCCTGCATTCGCTGGCGCACGGAGCAGGGCGCAAGTGGCAGCGGACCGATTGCAAGGGCCGCCTGGACAAACTGGCGACGCCGGCGCAGTTGAGCCGTACGTCGATGGGCGGGCGCGTCATCTGCAATGACCGTGCCCTGATTTACGAGGAGGCGCCGCAGGCGTACAAGAATGTCGACAGCGTGCTCGGCTCGCTTGTGGGCGCAGGACTGGCGAGGGTGGTATCCAGAAGCAAGCCAGTGCTGACCTACAAAACGCGTGGGGAGTGCTGCTGATGATCTGGTTACAAATTACGGCCAATACCGGCCCGGTGGAGTGCTGCCTGGCGGTGACCAAGGCGCTTGCGCAACTGAACCGCGAGGCGCGCAAGGCAGGCGTGGCGGTGAGCGTGGTGGAGCAGCTGGACGGACCCGTGGGTGGAACATTGCGCTCGGTGCTGCTGGAGCTGGACGGACCTGCGGAACTTGAAGGCGAACTGGCTGCGCGCTGGTGTGGCAGCATCCAGTGGATTTGCGAAAGTCCTTACCGCAAGATGCACAAGCGGAAGAACTGGTTCCTGAGCGGCGCTGCGTTCGCGCCGCCGGCGGTGTCGACCGAGTTCGGTGAGATCCGGTATGAAGCGACGCGCGCCTCCGGGCCGGGCGGGCAGCATGTGAACAAGACCGATAGCGCGATCCGGGCAACCCATGTGGCGTCGGGCTTGTCGGTGAAGGTGCAGACCGAGCGCAGCCAGCATGCCAACAAGCGGCTGGCGGCGCAGCTGTTGCTCAGCAAGCTGGGGGAATTGGCGACGGCGGAGGAGGGCAAGAACAAATCCGAGCGCCGCATGCATCACTTCCAGGCCGAACGCGGCAATGCTGAACGCGTGTTCGTGGGGATGGGTTTCGTGGAAAGGACGACCTGACGGATCAATGCAGCCGGTAATGCGATCGATGCCCATGGCGTCGCCGGCCTTGGAATACGTCAACGCCAGCTTTCCTGCGCAGGTCCATCGCTGACTCCGCTGTGATTGCCGAACTCGTGGCGCGCTTGCGTCACGTGCCGGAGCGGTTTGTTTGTATTCATTGCAAGCCAAGGTCACCTTGGCTTGCTTCCCGGCTTACTTCCAGATGCGGTCGACAAGATCGCCGATGTCCAGCGGCTTTCCTGCCGCCTTGGCTTCGGTCGCCCACTCCGCTGGCGAGGGCGTCGGACGCGACGGAACAGTTCCTCCAGCGACACCATATTTCATTGCGAGCACGACGGTTCCGCCGTTCACCGCCGGCGGCCGCACGTCTTTGGCAGCGGCGAGCAGCGCGTCCGCGACCGCCTGCGGCAAGGGCGGATCGAAATCCAGCCAGAATCTCGATTGCTGGGCCGGGCGGATGGCCACGACCAGGAATCCTCCGCTGGCCGGCCCGGCATTCGCCGCACGCAAGGTGCGGCCAGCGACAGCGTCGACTTGCTTGAGATAGGGGGCGAGCTTATCCACGCTGACCCGCGCACCGATGACTTTTTCAGGCTGCAGCAAAACAACGCCGCCGGCGGTCATGCCGGCGGCGGCCTGGACGCCACTGGCGCAAAGGCACGCCGCAAAAAGAAACGCGATCGAACGCATAGGGAACTCCATCAAAAATAGCCGCGGCAAGGCGCCGCAGGCGTATTGGACCACATTCGGAACGTTGCCGGGAAACGGCTGACAATCCCGCCGATGGCATGATGTACTATTGATTTCCGACCGCGCCGAGGAGATTGCCACCATGTCCATGCTGCTGCCCATTGCCAGAAACAATGCATCCGAACCGCCGCTGGTGCTCGACTTGCTGTCGGCGCTGGTCAACCGCCACGGCTGCATCACGGGCGCAACTGGCACCGGCAAGACCGTGACCTTGCAGGTGATTGCCGAGGCGCTGTCCGGGATCGGGGTGCCGGTGTTCATGGCGGACGTGAAGGGCGACCTGTCCGGCATGGCCAAGGCTGGCAGCGCGTCGGAAAAGATGACAAAGCGGCTGGGCGCACTGGGCGTCGACGCGCCTGCGTGGGCCGCGTGCCCGGTGACCTTGTGGGATGTGTTTGGCGAAGCCGGCCATCCGGTGCGCGCCACGATTTCCGACCTCGGCCCGCTGTTGCTGGCGCGCATGTTGAACCTGAACGATACCCAGGAAGGCGTGCTGCAACTGGTATTCAAGATCGCCGATGACAATGGCTTGCTGCTGCTCGATACCAAGGACTTGCGCAGCATGCTGCAGCACGTGGGCGACCACGCGGCCGATTTCCGCACGACGTACGGTAATATCTCGGCGGCCAGCATTGGCGCCATCCAGCGCGGCCTGGTGGCGCTCGAGCAGCAGGGCGGTGACCGCTTTTTCGGCGAGCCGATGCTCAATATCGATGACTTGCTGCAAACCGACGCCCAGGGCAAGGGCGTCGTCAACATCCTCGCTGCGGACAAGCTGATGAATGCGCCGCGCCTGTATGCGGTTTTCTTGCTGTGGTTGCTGTCGGAATTGTTCGAGAACCTGCCCGAGGTTGGCGACCTGGACAAGCCGAAACTGGTGTTTTTCTTCGACGAGGCGCACCTGCTGTTCAGTGAAGCGCCCAAGCCCTTGCTGCAAAAGATCGAGCAAGTGGTGCGGCTGATCAGGTCAAAAGGCGTCGGCGTGTTTTTCATCACCCAGAATCCGCTCGATATTCCCGATACCGTGCTCGGCCAGCTTGGCAACCGTGTCCAGCACGCCTTGCGCGCGTACACGCCGCGCGACCAGAAAGCCGTCAAGGCCGCTGCGGAAACATTCCGCCCCAATCCGGCGCTCGATACCGCCCAGGTCATCACCGAACTGGCGCTGGGCGAAGCGCTGGTTTCTTTCCTCGACGAGAAAGGGCGGCCGAATATGGTCGAGCGCGCCTACATCCTGCCGCCGGCATCGCAGATCGGACCGATTGACGAGGCCGAACGCCAGCGCGCGATGGCGCAGTCGGTGGTGGCCGGCGTGTATGAGCAAGGCATCGACCGCGAATCGGCGCACGAATTGATTGCCGCCCGCGCGGCGGCTGCGGAACAGGCGCACACGCCTGCGCCGCGTGCCAGGACCCCGGCCGGCGGCGCCCGCAGCGAGGTGCCCGAGCGCGCGCCCGACACGTCCTTGGGCGGCATGCTCGGCGGCCTGTTCGGCGGCAGCAGCGGCAAACGGCAATCGCCGGTGGAGGCGATGGTGAAGTCGGCCGCGCGCAGCATCGGCTCCCAGGTCGGGCGGGAAATTATTCGCGGTGTGCTGGGATCGATCCTGAAGCGGCGCTAGGCGCTCAGTGCAGCACGGTTTTTTCCGGCTGCACCAGGATAAAAGGATGGACGACCGAGGTCCATAACATGGCGTCGCTGTCGGTCCAGGCTTGCGCCTGCGCATCCGACACCTTGCCGACCTTGCCGTCGCCCATCCAGCGGCCGATGCTGTCCTTGTCGTCGTGCGAAATGCGCACGGCGACATCGACCAGGTCGAGATCGGCACTGACGAACACCACATTGCCTTGGGCAAAGTGGCGCAGCAGTTCGGACCAGGGCATGCGCGCGGTTTCGAGGTTGATCTTGGCGCGCAGTTCGGTGTCGTTTTCAGGCTTGGTATTCATACAGTTACTCAATAGTTCAGGTGGGGATGATGGTTCAGATGATGTCGATGACGGGGGTAGGCGAGCCGGACCAGGTGAGGCGGTAAACCTGTCCCTTGCGTACATTGCCAACCAGCGCTGGGCGGAAACATGCGAGGCAGGTGCCCTCGGGACGCCGCACGCTGGGGTAGATCACGCCCATCGAACCGCTGTCGAGCAGTTGCGTGGCCAGGTCCTGGGAGTCGATGTAGCTGCCCGGATCGAGATATTTTGTGAATGCATCGACGCCGCGGATGTCGTGGAAGGTGCTGGTAAAGTCGGCGATCAGCGCCTGATACGTCACGCTGTCATCGAAGCGGCCGATTTCCTGGTATTCCACGGTCTTGTGGAAAGTGATTTCAGCAAGGGCGGTTTCGGCCTCGAAGGCGCAATACCACGCGCCGCGCTCGCCATCGTTGAAACGGCTGCCTTCCGGACGCGGATAGGTGTACGCCGCGTTGATGATGCGGAAATTCGGCACGCCGAAGACCAGTTCATCGACACCGATGCCGGGCAGGCTGCCATATTCGCCGCGCAGGCGTTCATTGGTGGCGTTGTCGATGTCGAACAGGTCGCGCAAGACGTCGCGATCCTCGGCCAGTGGGCTGAGCACAGAATCTTCCACATCGGCAAAACGCGACGGGATCAGGCGGCAGGTATCGAACTGCCGCAAATTGGTAAGTTTGGGAATGACCGTCAAGTCAGAGGCCTCCGCGGCGTGCGTCGAGCAGCTTGCGCACCGTTTGCATGGACAGCAAGCCGCCCGCCAGCATTTGCGACAGCGGCGTGCGTCCGGCAAAGATGGGATTGGTATTCGGGAGGGTGACCCATTCGTCGGCCAGCTTGTCGCCGTACAGAATGTGAAGGGCTTTGTAGATGCCGAGCAGATAGGAAATGCGGGTGATGCGGTCGACTTCGAGGACCCGGTCGGGGTTCTTTTTCCACTCGTAGAAGGTGGAGGATGACATGCCGCCGAGCAGTTCGCGGGCATCTTCGTCGCGCAGCTTCCAGGCGGTCATGAGGGCAAAAAAACCCTTGAGGGCGGATTTGGACAAGCGCTCCCGCTCCGTGCGCGCGTTCAGGTCGATGAGCACGGCCGGCTCGAAGCGACTTTTTGGATATGCGAAGGCAAGATTCATGATGGGCTCCGGTTATGGAGTATTTATACTCTATATTCGTGTCGCATGCAAGCCAATCGCCATCAAACTGTTGATGAGGCCGCGCAAAGCATGATTCGACCCTTTTCAGCTCGCTGGTTCGCGCTAGCGCGGCCGCCCTGACAGGCAACACCAGGGCCGTAGCACTGCGGCGGGAGCCCAGATTGTTTTTGTTCCGGATTGGCGAAGCCTCATAATATAGACAATTCAACCATGCGTAGTGCCAGGCAGACGTGTCCAACATTCCCCGTTATATCCCTGAAGTGCGTACTCCCCGCGCCGTCAATCACGCATTCGCCGATGGCCGGGGTGCGCCTGGCCACGATGAACCGGATCACTGGGTCTTCGCATCGCGGGAAGCGACGGAACAAGACCGTTTGGTGATGGCGAGGGCGGCGGCCTTTATTCACGGCGTTGTTGCCCTTGCGCTGGCGAAACTCCTGACGTGGTTCCTGGAACTCATCGTCGGGGAAAATAGCGTCACGCAGGCCATCTGGTTGGTCGCCGTTCCAGCGGCTGCCGTGTGGGGTTTCGTGAAGCAAAAGTCGAAGCCGGGCCAGGTCTGGACATCGCGCGAATGGATCGATTTCGGGAACCGCACGTGGAATACACGCAGGCAGTGTGCCGACGGCAGCGAGCCGCTGAAATCGAGAACGATTCCGCTCAGTGGCGTGGCGGCGGTTTGCGTTGCGAAAATGTACGAGGACGAGATGGGCTACACCAGCGTGCTGAGTAGGGTGAGCGATCTGGTCCGTAATCGGCACCCCTGGCCGTTGACGCAGGTGGAGCACTTCGACAGCGAGCAGGAGTGCCTTGCCTTCACCCGCGCCATGGCGGCGCGCTGTGGAATTGCGTGCTGGCAGTTCAGGGAGACCGAGCTTGAAGGCGGCGCGGCGCTGCTGGACAAGCTGTCTTGAACGACGCGCCAGTGAGCAGAAACGGGCCGATCGAGCGCAGCGACAATGCCGCCAGTGAGGAAGCGTGTGCCGGCGAAGCGTTTGCGGACCCCAGTGAAGGCCAGCGCTGGGAACTTGAATCGAAGCAATGGACACTCAAGGAACACGCAGGCGATGCGATGTTGGGTGCCGTGATTTACGCGGTGGCGGGCGCCGTCCTGTTGCTTGTTCCCTTCGGCGGGCTATCCAAGATCATCTGGCAAAAGGATATTCTGTTTTCGCTGTACCTTGCCTGCGTTGTGGGCGTGGGTAGTTGGGCTTACGTGGTGGCCCGCTTCAAAGAGGGATCTGTGTGGGAAACGATGACATGGCTCGATTTCGATGATCGCAGCTGGAACAAGTACATCCGCTACACCGACGCAAGCATGCCGAACCAGGAAACCAGGCTGGCGTTCGCGGATCTGGCACTGATTTGTGATGACCATATCTACGGCGAAGTGCCGGACGAGGTCCATTATTACTCGGTCGCCTTGTGCCATGCATGGGATGTGAAAGAGAAGCAAAAGCGGCGCGCGCCGCCAGAGCTGAGCTTGCTCAGGCGGTTTCGCAACGAGCAAGCGAGCCACGATTTTGCCGCCGCAATAGCGCGGCGTACCGGCATCACATGCTGGAAACTCGACTGGAACCGGCTGAGCGACACGGGTACGTGCTTGACCCGGCTGTCCTGAGGGCGCACGCACCGATGTACGGCACATGCGCTCGCCGGCCCGACGCTGCCGCGCCTGGATTGGGCCGGGATCTGCGTACCGTCGCGCGTTGCGCTGTTGATCAACGCTCGCGATGGACCGGCGGCCTTGGACTGGCTCGGCCGGTCCAGGCGCACAGGCGCGCTTAAGCCGGCTCGGCGTGTTCGACCAGGAGCTGCACGCGCGTGACGCCGTTATATTCGTTGGCGTCGAGGCGGAACGCGACGCGCGCGCGCTCGCCGACCGAGGCGGTGTGGCCGAACCAGATCGCATCGTAACGCTGGCCGTTGCGCTCGAGCTGGAGCTTGAGATGGCGCTCCTTCAAAATGCGCTGGCTGACCACCCGGAACTCGTCGCAAAACACCGGCGGCGCAAATCCCTGGCCCCACACCTGGCCATCCATCAGGCCGATGAATTCGGTCGTGTAGTAAGCGTCTTCCAGCGGACCGTCGGTTTCGATGATGCGTTCGAGCTGCTGCGTGTTGAGCCAGGCACGCCCGACTTCCTCGAACGCGGCGGAAAACGCCTCGAACGCGTCGGCGCGAATCGTCAGGCCGGCCGCCATCGCATGGCCGCCGAATTTGTCGATCAGGCTCGGTGCGCGCTTCGACACCAGGTCGAGCGCGTCGCGCAGGTGGAAGCCCGGAATCGACCGCCCCGAACCCTTGATCCAGCCTTCCGCGCCGGGCGCGAAGGTAATCGTCGGGCGGAAGAATTTTTCTTTCAGGCGCGAAGCGACAATTCCGATCACGCCCTGGTGCCAGGATTCGTCGAACACGCTGATCGTGTTGCTGTCGGCCGGCTGGTAGGCGTCGAGGTGCAGCAGGGCTGTGTCCTGCATGTCGGCCTCGATTTCGCGGCGTTTCAGGTTGATCTCGTTGAGCTGCTGGGCGATGGCCCAGGCGCGCCCGTCGTCGTCGGTGACCAGGCACTCGATCCCGAGCGACATGTCTTCCAGGCGCCCGGCGGCATTGAGGCGCGGACCGAGCGCGAAACCCAGGTCGAACGGCGAGGCGCTACGCGCTTCGCGTCCGGCCACCCGGAACAGCGCGGCCACGCCAGCGTGCATGCGGCCGGCGCGCATGCGCTTGAGTCCTTGCGCCACCAGGATGCGGTTGTTCGAGTCGAGCCGCACCACGTCGGCCACGGTGCCCAGGGCGACCAGATCGAGCAGGCTGTCGAGCTTGGGCTGGGTCTGGGCATCGAACACGCCGCGCTTGCGCAGTTCGGCGCGCAGGGCGAGCAGCACGTAGAACACCACGCCCACGCCAGCGAGGTGCTTGCTGGGAAAGCCGCATTCGGGCTGGTTCGGATTGACGATCACGCGCGCCTCCGGCAGCGTGTCGCCGGGCAGGTGGTGGTCGGTGACGACTACGTCGATGCCGCGCCGCTTCGCTTCCAGCACGCCGTCGATGCTGGCGATGCCATTGTCGACGGTGATGATGATGTCCGGCGCCTTTTCGCGCGCGGTCAGTTCCACGATTTCGGGCGTGAGGCCGTAGCCGTACTCGAAGCGGTTGGGGACGATGTAGTCGACCGTGGCGCCCATGGCGCGCAGGCCGCGCAGGGCGACCGCGCAGGCGGTGGCGCCGTCGCAATCGTAGTCGGCCACGATGGTCATTTTCTTGCCGGCCTTGATGGCGTCGGCCAGGAACACGGCGGCGGCATCGATGTGCAGCAGGCCGGCCGGCGCCATCAGGCTGCCCAGTTCACTCGATAGTTCGCGTGCGTCGGTCAGGCCGCGCGCGGCGTACAGGCGCGCGAGCACGGGATGCACGCCGGTCTGGCGCAGCATTTCGGACGTACGGAAGGAGCAGGGGCGAGTGGTGATACGGGTCATGGCAGCAGTCTGTCTAAGGTCGGGCGGCGCCAGAAGGCGCGTTGCGAAAAACCGGTGGTGGTAAAGGCGCTCTGGCTGGTGCGGTGGCTCAGGAGCAGTTGCAGCTGCTTGAGGCGGCCATCCTTGAGCGCGGCCAGCGCGGGTGCGAAAGTGGACTGCTCCAGGCGGTGCATGTGCTGCAGCCAGCCTGCCCAGTCGGTGGCCATGGCCGCTTCGGTGAGGGCGTCGCAGACCAGGATCGACTCGCCGCTCATGGTGTCGAGCGGGGTGGCGGGGGTAGCCTGGGGATGGCCGGCCAGCGCCGTCATCCACGGCAGGGCTTCGCTGGTGGCGAGGATGGAGGTGTCCACGCTGGCGCTGGCCGGGGCGGCGCCCCATGGCCAGAACGAGTTGATCGCCATCAGGCCGCGCGCTTCGCGTTCGGCGTTGACGGGATGCTCGAACCACAGCATCTGGACTTCATTTTGCAGCTTGCGGAATGCGCGCGACGGCGCACCCTTGGGCATCCAGTCGGTCAGGTTCAGGCCGACGGCAGAATCGGGCGTCGATGTCTCCAGGCCGGCCCAGTCGTCGGCGCGCAGGAACCAGGTGCCGGCGTCGCCGTACAGCAGCGTCATGCCGGATTCGTCGAACCAGGGCTTGGCGATGTCGAACAGGGCGCGCCCGTGCGCTTCGGACAGTTGCAGGCGGCGCATATCGGCCAACAGCAGGTGGCTGCGGGCAATCTGGGTGTGGGCCGGGTTGACGATGAACCAGCTGCCTTGCGCCGGCGCCAGGCCGTAGCCGGCCATGACGGCGCCGGCGAAGGCCGGTGTGCCGTCGGTGGACACGGCCAGCGCGCGCGCCAGCCAGGCTTCGTGGGGCAGGGCGCGCAGGTCTTCATCGACGGGCAGTTGCTGGCGCGACGCGGTGCGGCTGACGAGTGCGGCCAGGGCGGGCGCCTGCAATGCGCGGATCAAATCGGGGGCGAGCTCGGGAGGGGGCAGGGCGAACGGCAGGACAAGCGAAATTTGGGTCATCCAGCATTGTAGGACAAAACGGCAAACCCGAAAATCCTGGCGTGCCATGCAAAATGCATTAATATTGCCAAATGCATATTGATGGTTTAGTATTTATGCAAACATTTTTGATGAAAAGGATTGCTATGTCATTACGTACTCTGATTGCAGTGGGTGTCGCGGCAATGGCTGCCTTTGGCGGCGCCGGTGCCGCCATGGCTGACGAAGAAGACAGCGTCGGCGCCATCGCGTCCGGCAAGGACCAGATTCAGGTCAGCGGCAATGGACATCAACGCTCGTTCCCGTGCGAGGGCCGCCGCGCGATCATCGAAGGCACGGACAACGTGATTACGTTCACAGGCGTGTGCTCAGCGCTGGAAGTATCGGGCTCGGGCAACTCCGTCACGATTCAACTGGCTCCGAAAGCGCCACTGACCGTGGAAGGCGTGGATAACAGCGTGCGCTGGCAATCCACCGCGGAACCCAAGAAGAATATCTCCGGCGTGAACAACAAGGTCGTCAAGATGTCGGGCAAAGGCTAGACAGCCGTAGCGCTGCGCTCGCGCCAGCGCTACAGGGCAGGGCGCCGTGGCGCGCCCATGCGCTCCGGCAAGACTGTTTCCCACAGTCGCGCCGATCTGGCAGTTCGCGCCGAACATAGCGGTGGCAGCCTCCAGCCGCGCCGCGGCTCAAGGCGGCGGCTGCGACTGCGGCTGCACCGACAGTTCGTCGACCTCCACATCGCCGTACGTCAGCCCGATCGCCTCTTCGTACCAGGTTTGTGTCAGCGCCAGATGCTCGCGTTCCTCGTTCAGCGCCTGCGTGAAGCGCTCGACCATGTCCGAGAGATCGTGCTCGTCCGCCAGCGCCACCAGGGTTTCCCAGCCGGCCTTGTCACTTAGCTCGGCGGTGACGATGGCATGCAGCGACTGTGCAATGCTGGTGCGCGGGTCGTTCAATACCTGCACCAGCCCGAGCGACTCCACCCCGACCAGGGCGGCACTTGGTGTCTGCGATGTGGGGTCGCCCCCCAGCGATTCGATGGCATCGGCCAGCATCAGGAAATGGCGTGCTTCATCGGCGCGGATCTGCTCCAGGTCTTCGATGGTCATGCTGATGTCGCTGGCCAGCATCACCTCGCACTTGGTAATCAGGGCATCGTACAAGCGCGCGCCGGTCCGCTCGAAGGCGAGCCGCTCGCCCAGCTTGTCGAGCAGGATCTGCGGACTGTCGCCCTTGAGCATCGACACCCCCATCGTCATGGCGCCGGTAATGGTGCCCGGGAGCGGCACCGATCCCAGCGTGTCGGCGTTGGCGATGTACTCGCTGCGTAGCTCGGCCAGCGCCATTTCGTCGACGCCATCGCTGTCGGTCACGGCCGGCTCGACATCCTGCATGGCCTTGCTGTCGATGGGCGACATCTGGATGCCCGTGCGGTTCATTCCTACGTGTTCAGTCTGTATTTCGGTCTGTATATGACTCATGGCTTGTCTCCTGTTCCCAAAAGCGCTCAGGGCGCGGTGACGCCGGCGGCAGCCAGCATGCCCCTGCGAGTGAGCTCGGTCCCGGGCCGCCAGATGTAGCCGGCGGCGACCATGTCGCTCGGTGAGCCGTCGGCGTTGAGCATGGCGCGGTAGCTGAGCGAGAGCGGGCTTTCAAGCTCCCTGGTGACGAAGCGGGGGCCGTCGGTACGCACGTCGACTTCGCTGACCAATACCTTGCGCACGAAATCACGCTGGCTGCGCAGGGCGAGCGGGGCGGCAAAGTCGCTCGTGACGATTTCGGCCGGATCGCGCCGCTCGAACTGCTTGAAGGCCTCGCACGCCATGTGGAAATGCCCCAGTTCGTAGTCGAGAAAACGCTCCCAGATCCCCCGGATGTGGTGATTGCTTTCCTGCTCGACGCAGCTGTAATAGGTGTAGCATTCGGCCGCTTCGTGCAGCAGCCATTGCGCGATCCACGATTCGCCCGGGTCGAGCATGGATTCGTACTGGGTCACGTGCTGTTCTTCGACCGAGGCGATTTCGGCATACAGCTGGCGCGCCAGCGGGTCGGAAAACAGCGGGCCGATGTTCATGTAGTAGTCGTGGGTCTGGTATTCGCTCGCCACGATGGTCAGCGCGTTCACCTTGGTCTGGAAGGCGGCCGTGCCGGCGTTGTAGGGCTCGCGCAAGTCGTCCGCGGGTGCGCGGTGCTGCTCGGCGGTTGGACGGCCGGGCAGGATGTCGGTGTAGCTTTGCAGGATATTGTTGGCATCCTTGCCCTCCAGCCGGTCGAGCAGCGCCGCATAGCGGTACAGGTGGTCGAAGTCTTCCAGCAGGCCGAAGCGGTAGACTTGCGCCAGGTACGGGTCTGGCTCGCTCTGCGCGATGGCCGCCGTGACTTCGATGGCCACCTGCTCGTAGGCGACTGTGGTTTCCAGCGGCGAATGGTCGGCCGCGATGAGCCAGTTGACCAGGGTGGCCTGGTGTTGTTCGGACCGCCGCACCTTGGCCAGCGGCAGGCGCAGCTCGCGGTTGAAGCGCGCCGCGAGGTGACCGAAACGCAGCGCCTCGGTCTCGAGCCCGTTGACGAGGATGACCCGGATGCGCGTGAATGCATCGTCGTCGAGCTTGCTGATCGGTTTTTGCACCAGCTCGCGCCAGGTGAAACGCTGCCTGTCGATGTCCACGCCTTTTGAATCGAAAAGACTGAATGCCATGATGTCCCTCCCGTTGTTCTCCAATAGTGAGTTGGAGTGCGGCGCGGGCGGCAGGTTCCACGATTTTTTGTAAAAACCACGGCGGCAACGCGTGATTCAATTGTGGCAACCCTGCCCGGGATGCGCTTTGTGTGGCAAACTGCGCACTTGCAATCAATCACTGCCGGGGCACATGAGCATCATCCACAACTTACCGTACGAATGGCTGGTCGGCCTGCGCTACACGCGTGCCGGCAAGCGTAGTGGCCGCAACAGCTTTATCTCGTTTATTTCCCTTATTTCCGTCTCCGGCATCGCCCTTGGCGTGGCAGCGCTGATCGTCGTGCTGTCGGTGATGAACGGCTTCCAGAAAGAAGTCACCGACCGCATGCTGTCGGTGCTGGCCCATATCGAAGTGTTCGACCCGCGCGGTACCATGCCCAACTGGCAGGCGGCGATGCAGGACGCGTTCAAGAACCCGGCCGTCAAGGGTGCCGCGCCGTTCGTCGAAACCCAGGGCATGCTGCTGCGCGATGGCGTGATGCGCCCGGCCGTCATCCGCGGCATCCTGCCATTGGAAGAACACAAGGTATCCGATGCCGCCGGCCAGGTGCGCCAGGGCAGCCTGGCGGCACTGGTGCCGGGCCAGTTCAACATCGTCATGGGCTACGCGCTGGCGCGCTCGCTCGGCATCGGCATTGGCGACAAGGTGACCATGCTGCTGGCGCAGGCCCAGACCACGCCGGCCGGCATGCTGCCGCGCACGCGCACGTTCACGCTGGTCGGCATTTTTGAAGCCGGCCATTACGAATACGACGCCAGCTTCGCCTTCGTGCACCTGGAAGACGCGCAGAAGATGGAACGGCTCGACGCGCCATCGGGCCTGCGCCTGCGCATCGCCGACATGCACGCCGCACCCGCGGTGGCGCTGGAACTCAAGGCCAGCATGGCGGGCGGCTTGCGCATCCGCGACTGGTCCGAGCAAAATGCCACCTGGTTCGCCGCCGTGCAGACCGAGAAAAAAATGATGTTCGTCGTGCTGACCCTGATCATCGCGGTCGCCGCCTTCAACCTGATCGCCACGCTGGTGATGACGGTGACCGAGAAGCAGGCCGACATCGCCATCCTGCGCACGCTCGGGTCGTCGCCGCGCTCGATCATGAAGATCTTCATGATCCAGGGTGCCCTGGTGGGGCTGATGGGAACCCTGGCCGGCATGGGGCTGGGCGTGCTGGTGGCGCTGAACATCGATGTCATCGTCCCGTTTATTGAATCTATATTAGGAGTACAGTTTTTGCCCAAGGATATCTACCTGATCAGCGCCTTGCCATCCGATTTGCGCTGGCCCGACGTGGCCAAGATCGGCGGCGTGGCCGTCGTCCTGGCGTTTGTCGCCACGCTCTACCCGAGCTACACGGCGTCGCGCGTGAAACCTGCGGAGGCGCTGCGCTATGAGTGATCTGAACAAATCGGGCGACACGCCGGTCCTGGCCTGCCGGGGACTGGGCAAGACCTTCACCCAGGGCACTTACTCGGTGCCGGTGCTGACCAATGTCGACTTCAGTATCTATCGCGGCGAACGCGTGGCCATTGTCGGCGCATCCGGCTCGGGCAAATCGACCCTGCTGCACCTGCTGGGCGGCCTCGATACGCCGACCACCGGCTCGGTGACCTTGCTGGGCAAGGACTTCGCCAGTTTGTCGGAAACCGCGCGCGGCGACCTGCGCAACGCGGCGCTCGGTTTCGTGTACCAGTTCCACCATTTGCTGCCGGAGTTTTCGGCGCTCGATAACGTCGCCATGCCGCTGCTGATCCGCCGTGAAAAGCGTGCGGCCGCCATCGACAAGGCGCGTGCCGTGCTCGAACGCGTGGGCCTGGCCAAGCGCGTGGTGCACGTGCCGGGCGAGCTGTCCGGCGGCGAGCGCCAGCGCGTCGCTCTTGCGCGCGCGCTGGTCACCCAGCCTGGCTGCGTGCTGGCCGACGAGCCGACCGGGAACCTCGATCACGCCACCGCGCAGCAGATTTTCGACCTGATGCTGGAACTGTCCAAAACGCTGGGCACCGCGTTCGTCATCGTCACCCACGATATCGAGCTGGCGCGCCGCTGCGACCGCGTGCTGCGCCTGACCGAACACGGACTGCAACCGGCCGAACTGTGACCATGTGGATCGACACCCACTGCCATCTGGACGCGCACGAATTCGGCACCGAATCGCTGGACGTGGCACGCCGCGCGGGCGAGGCAGGGGTGTCGATGATCGTCATTCCGGCGGTCGAGCGGGGTAATTTCGACACCGTGCGCCAGATGGCCGCCAGCGCGCCGAATGCCAGCTACGCGCTCGGCATTCATCCGATCTATGTGCCCAACGCGACGGAAGATGACCTGCTGGCCTTGCGCGCGGCGGTGGAAGGGGCGATGGCCGACCCGAACTTCGTGGCCATCGGCGAGATCGGACTCGATTTCTTCATCCCGATGCTGTGCGAACCGGCCATGCGCGAGAAGCAGGAGCATTTCTTGCGCGAGCAGTTGCGCATCGCGCGCGACATGGGCCTGCCGGTGCTGATGCACGTGCGCCGCTCGCAGGACCAGGTGCTCAAGCATGTGCGCCAGATTCGCCCGGCCGGCGGCATCGCGCACGCGTTCAACGGCAGCTTCCAACAGGCGCAGGTCTACATCGACCTGGGATTCAAACTGGGGTTTGGCGGCGCCATGACCTTCACGCGCGCCTTGCAGATCCGGCGCCTGGCTGCCACGCTGCCGCTCGCATCGATCGTTCTCGAAACGGATGCGCCGGATATTTCACCGGCCTGGATTGACCCGGGCCGCAACAGCCCCGAGCAACTGCCCGCCATTGGCGCCGTGCTGGCGGAGCTGCGCGGCTTGCCGGTCGATGAAGTGCGGGCCGCGACCTGCGCCAATGCGCTGGCCGCGCTTCCCCGCCTGCCGCTCCGGTAGCCGTTGGCGGCCGCTGCTTCAGATGCCCTGGCCGCCCGACACTTCGATGCGCTGGGCGTTGACCCAGCGGTTATTTTCCGACAGCAGGCTGGCGATCATCGGCCCAATGTCGTCCGGCAGGCCCACGCGGCCCAGCGCCGTCATGCCGGCCACGTCCCGGTTAAGCTCCGGGTTGTCGCGCACCGCGCCGCCGCCGAAATCGGTCTCGATCGCACCCGGCGCCACCGTGTTGACGGCAATGCCACGGCCCCCGAGCTCCTTTGCCATGTACACGCTGAGCCTTTCGATTGCCGCCTTCACCGCCGCGTAGGCCGCATAGCCGGGCAAGGTAATGCGCGTCAGGCCCGACGACAGGTTGACGATGCGCCCGCCGTCGGCGATCAGCGGCAGCAGCGCCTGGGTGAGGAAAAAGACGCCCTTGAAATGCACGTCGACCAGGCTGTCGAATTGCGCTTCGGTGGTCTGTTCGATCAGCGCAAACTCGCCATGGCCGGCATTATTGACAAGGTGGTCGAAGCTGTCGCGCTGCCAGGTGTCGCGCAGGGTGGTGCGCAGCTTGGCGGCGAAGGGTGCAAAGGCGTTGACGCTGCCCATGTCGAGCTGGAAGGCGACGGCCTTGCGTCCCATCGCCTCGATTTCGGCCACCACGGCGCGCGCCTCGTCCTCACGCGACTGATAGGTAATGATCACATCCTGGCCGCCACGGGCGATGCTCAAGGCGGTGTTGCGGCCCAGGCCGCGGCTGGCGCCGGTAACGATGGCAATCTTGGTCATGCTGAACTCCTGCTGTGTGGGGGAAGTTCATCTTAGGACGCGAAGGCCCGGGCCACGTAGCCGGAACCTCCCGGTTGTTTGCCTATTCCTCCAGGCCGCGCCGGCGACGCTCGGGAACCGGTTCGGAATCGGTTAGGATTGCGGCATGACCGAGACCCTGCTCAATACCGTGCGCCGCTACGTGGACGCGCACGCCAACGCCGACGGCCTGGCGCAAACGCCCATCGCCGGCCTGACAACCATCCGCGCCACCGCGCCTACCGGCTTGCTGCACGCGATCGCGCGCCCGCTGGTTTGCCTGGTACTACAGGGAAGCAAGGAGGTCGCCATGGGGAACGCGTGCGTGACCTACCATCCCGGCGACTCCTTGCTGATTACAGCGGACGTGCCGACCATCAGCCAGGTCACGCGCGCGAGCGCGCAAGCACCCTATATCTCGCTGGTGCTGGACCTGGACCCGGCCGTGCTGTCCGAACTGACCGCGCAGATGATGGCGCTGCCGCGCACCGATGGCGCAGTGGTCGAGCCGACCGATGCCGAGGTGGCCGACGCGGCGCTGCGGCTGATGCGCCTCCTTGAACGGCCGGCGTCGGTGCCGGTCCTGCATGCCCAACTGGTGCGCGAACTGCACTATTGGCTGCTGGCGGGACGGCACGGGACGGCCATCCGCCGGCTCGCCGGTCCGGACGGCCATGCGCAGCGGGTGGCGCGCGCGGTCACGCTGCTGCGGGCAGAATTTGCGCAAGCGCTGCCGGTCGAACGCCTGGCCGCCAGCGCCGGGATGAGCCCATCGTCGTTCCACCATCACTTTCGCGCCGCGACCTCGCTCTCGCCGCTGCAATTCCAGAAGCACTTGCGGCTGATCGAAGCGCGCCGCCTGATGATGTCGGACGGCGTGTCGGCCAGCAGCGCGGCGTTTGCGGTCGGCTACGAGAGCGTGTCGCAGTTCACGCGCGAATATGGCCGCATGTTCGGCTTGCCGCCGATGAAGGATGCGGAAGCGATGGGGCAGCGCACGCGCGCGCCGGGGTAGACGCGCAATGTGCCAAGGTGGCTCGAATGTCATCATTGCATGATTGTTATTTCTGGTTGGTCGGCTGATCGACCTGGGAGCCATCCGTGAATCCTCTGATCCTGTTGAAGTGGAGTGCCTGCCTTCTGCTCTGCGTGTGCCTGGGGTTGAAGGAAGCGCCGCCTGAAAAGGAGCGCCAGACCGGAGCCTACACCGACCCCACGTTGCCGCTGGCGCCAGCCCTGGTGCCCGCCATCGCAGGATTCCTGCACAAGGTGGCAAAAGACTGACGCGCGCCAAAGTATGGCGTGGCGCCCGGTGGCATGCTGGGGGTTTTGTCCACGCCACCGGGGAGCCATGCGCGCCGCCATCCTGGGATTTGCCTGTGGCGCCGCCGTGCTGCAAATCCAGGCGGCGCTGCCGACGCCATCGACCATCGCGGCCTGCGCCGCCATCGCGGTCCTGCTTTGCTTTCTGCGCGGTGTTGCGCGCTTGGCCATGGCCGGCGCACTCGCCGGGTTCTGCTGGGCCGCGCTGGCCGCCCATCTGGCCTTGGCGCCGACGCTGGCCAAGGCCGATGAGGGCCGCGACATCACGCTCGTCGGCATCGTCGACAGCCTGCCGTACCGCTTCAGTGACGGCGTGCGCTTCAATTTCAAGGTGGAACGCGTGCTCGGCGAGCCGGTAGCGGTGCCGCCGCGCGTGTCGCTGGCGTGGTATGCCGGCTATACGGCGCAGGCGATTGGAGACGTGCAGCCCGGCGAACGCTGGCAGCTGGTCGTGCGCCTGCAACGCCCGCATGGCAACGCGAACCCGCATGGCTTCGATTACGAGGCATGGCTGCTGGAGCAGGGCGTGCGCGCCACCGGCTATGTACGGCCGGAAGGCGGCAGCAACCGGCGCCTGGACGGCTTCGTTTTCAGCTTGTCGAACGTCGTCGAACATTGCCGGGCCACGCTGCGCGAGCGTATCCTGCGCGCGCTGCCGGACAAGGAATACGGCGGCGTGATCGTCGCGCTGGTGGTCGGCGACCAGCGTTCCATCGGCCAGGCCGACTGGGACGTATTTAACCGCACCGGCATCGGTCACCTCATTTCGATCTCCGGCCTGCACATCACGATGGTGGCGGGAATGTTTGCGTCGCTTGCCTCGGCGTTGTGGCGGCACTCGTTCTTCACCCGTGCGCAACTGCCTTTGCTGCTGCCGGCGCCGAAGGTGGCCGCCCTGACTGGCGCCACGGTCGCGCTGTTGTACGTGCTGCTGGCCGGCTTCGGCGTGCCGGCGCAGCGCACCTTATATATGTTGACCGTGGTCGCCGCCGCACTCTGGTTTGGACGCCTCACGCAGGTGTCGCATGTGCTGTGCGTGGCGCTCGGCGTGGTCGTCGTGCTCGACCCGTGGGCGATCGCCGCGCCCGGCTTCTGGCTGTCGTTCGGGGCCGTGGCGGCGATCCTGTTCGCGACCAGCGGGCGCACCGTCGTCAGGCGGTCGCGCTGGCGCGGCATGCTGCTGGTGGGCGCGCATACGCAATATGTGGTCACGCTCGCGCTGGTGCCGCTGACGATGCTGCTGTTCGCGCAGGTGTCCATCATCAGCCCGCTGGCGAACGCGCTGGCGATCCCGGTTGTCAGCTTCGTCGTCACGCCGCTCGCGCTGGCGGGCAGCATGCTGCCGGCGCCGGTGTCCACCTTGCTGCTCAATGTCGCGCACTACGCCGTGCAGGCGCTGGCCTGGGTGCTCGCATGGTGCTCGGGACTGCGCTTTGCGGTGTGGAGCGCACCGGCTCCCGAGCCGTGGCTGTTCGTGTTCGCGGTCACCGGCACCTTGTGGATGCTCGCTCCGCGCGGCTGGCCGCTGCGCTGGACCGGCCTGGCCGCATGGCTGCCGCTGCTGACCGCCCAGCCCACCTCGCCGGCGTCGGGCGAGGTGAATGTGACCGCGTTCGATGTGGGGCAGGGCATGGCGCTGCTGATCGAAACCGGCACCCACCGGCTGCTGTACGACACCGGGCCGGCCTACACGCCCGAGTCGAATGGTGCCAACCGGGTGATCCTGCCTTACCTCAAGGCGCGCGGCATCGGCTTTCTCGATGGCGTCGTCGTCAGTCACAGCGACATCGACCACGCCGGCGGCGGACGCACGCTGCTCGGCGCGCTCAGGGTGGGGTGGGTGTCGTCGTCGCTGTGGCCCGATCATCCGATCGTCAAGGCCGCGCCACGCCACATCCGCTGCAGCGGCGGGCAGCAGTGGATGTGGGACGGGGTGCGCTTCGAGATGCTGCATCCGGCCGTGGAAAGCTATGCGGACACCAGCCTGAAACCGAACGCGCGTGGCTGCGTGCTGCGGATCACGGCCGGCGCGCATTCGATCCTGCTGGCGGCCGATATCGAAGCTGCGCAGGAAGCGAAGCTGGTCGCCGGGTCGGCGCAACTGCTGCGTGCCGAGGTGTTGCTGGCGCCGCACCATGGCAGCGGTACCTCGTCCACGCCGGCCTTCCTGGCCGCCGTGCAGCCACGCCTGGTGCTGTTCCAGGTTGGCTATCGCAACCGCTACCATCATCCCAAGACGGAGGTGGTGGAGCGCTACGAAAAACTCGGCGTCGACCGCTTGCGCACGGACGAATCGGGGGCGATCACGCTTGACTCGGCCAGCGGCTTCGCGCCGGTAGAATATCGGATCGCGCATGCGCGTTATTGGTACGGCAAATAGATCCGCCATGCCCGATCCCGCCGGTCTGCTCCTTGAAAATGTCCTTGAACCGAGAGGACGAGGGACCTGCCTTGCGCACATGCCCCGCCGCGAGCGTGCTCTCGGCCGTTGAGACTTGACAGCTCACCAATCTTAATCCAATAGCGACGCGCCAGTTGCTCTTCATCGAAGGTAGTGCGTTCAAAAACGCCACCATTCGATTCAATGACTTTCCGGGATCCAACATTCGCGTCTTACAGGTGAGAACGAGATGAGAAAGTCCGATTTTCTTCGCTTCAGGAATAGCGAGGGCCAGCATTCTTGTCGCATAACCCTTGCGCCTTTCGCTTGGGCAGATGCCGTAGCCAATGTGGCCACCAGTCTCGATGAGGTTAGGATGGTTAGTGTGGTTGAATCGCCACGATTATTGTAGACACTCCTGAGCCATGATTCTGGGCACAAGGAGAAAATATGAGTGGAAAGCGGTACACAGAGGAATTCAAGATCGCGGCGGTCAAGCAAGTGGCCCAACCGGAACGAGGACATCCGGTCAGCGAAGTGGCCGAGTGGCTTGGCGTGAGCATTCATAGCCTGTACGCCTGGGTGAAGCACTACGGCGTTCCAGAGGAGGAGCGCAAGATAGTCGATGCCCAGCGACGAGATGCGGCGATTGAAGGCAGAATTAAAGCGCGTCACTGAGGAGCGCGACATATCGCTCAAGCGCGAACGAGCGGATCGTCATACTGAAAAAGCCGCGGTGTACTTTGCCAAGACGTCCGGATAAGGTACCAATCCACTCAAGTTAGCATTTAATGGGCAATTAGATGATTTATATTCCATATGGACATAAAAACACTTGACATCAGTTCAGAAGCGCGGTTGGCAGTGTGAATTTTTGCTTCCACTGCTCGCCATGTCCATTCTGACCACCTTGTTTCAAGACTTCGCCGCCCGACTATGCTCGACAGAATTTCTAAACGACGCACGCCATTCCGATCATCCGACTGCGTTTTCACGCTGTCGCAAATTGCCGTTGCCCACGCTGGTCGCCATCATGCTGACGGGCATGCGCATGAGCATCCAAGCCGAGATGGACACCTTCTTCGCGCATCTGCGCCACCAAGCTCAGTTGGTCCACGAGGTGTCCGAACAGGCGTTCTCTCAAGCACGCGCCAAGCTGTCACTGACGGCTATCCCCCGGCTCAACGACTGGCTGATCGCGCGCGCCGAGCGGGATCAGTTTGTGCCGCGCTGGCGCGCTCTGCGCCTGGTCGCCGATGCCTGGACGCTACGCTTCGGTCTGCGCGCCAGACATGTCCAACGCACCGCCCTTGCCGATCAAATCCTGTTCGGCCTGTTTCTGCCGGGTCCCGACCTGATGCTCGCCGCCTCCCTGCACAGCATCCACGAGCGCGGCGAACGGCAGTTTCTGTTTGAACATCTCGACCGGCTTTCCCCGGACGATTTGCTGCTGCTCGATCGCGGCTATCCCTGCCGCTGGCTGGTGGCAGTGTTGAACCAGCGCGCCATCAAGTTCTGCATGCGTGTCGACAACTGCAGCGGCTTCGCCTGCGTACGCGATTTCATGCGCTCAAGCGCGAACGAGCGGATCGTCATACTGCGCGCGCCAGACAAGCAGGACGCGATCGACTATGAGTGCCCGCGCAAGCCGCAGCGCGTGCTTCTGGTGCGCAATGTCTCGCCGACTGGCGAGCAGCGCGTTCTGATGACCAACCTGTTCGACGACAAGCTCTACCCGGCTGATTGCTTCGGCAAGCTTTACCACCGGCACTGGGGCATCGAGGAAGCATTCAAACGGCTCAAGCATCGCCTCAATTTGGAACACGTCACAGGATTGACCCAGCAAGCCGTAGCCCAGGATGTTGCCGCCAAAATCGTCTGCGACAATCTGCAGGCCTTGGTTGCGCTGACCGCCCATGTCGACGCCGAATTGCCCGCGAACAAACGCATCAATCATGCCTACGCCCATACCGCGCTCAAGCCGTTGATGCCCATCCTGCTGCTTGGAAGAGTGATCGGACGGAAGATCGGAGCACTGCTACGGGGCGTGCTTGGCTTGGTCGCTGGACGGACCTATCGACATCGGGGAAACCTCTCGAAACCACGCAAGCAAGGCCCCAAACCGCACAAGGCAATGACTCAGAAAAATTGCTGCAATGGCTTAACTTGGGTGGATTGGGGGTACCCGGGAGACGAGCCAGCCAGTCATACTTTGTCCGTCATGTCATCAGGGACGTCATAGGGAGGAAAAATGATCGCTTCTAAAGATGGCTTGCCGATCGAACTGCATTTCAGGCTCAATGTTGTCGATGAATGGCCTCCAGTCGCTGTTGAGGGTGTGTTGTGCACGGCCGTCGAAAGAGGATATCGCATAGAATCGCCTCCGTTTTTTGTAAAGGGTCTTTCTGTGGGCGACATTATTGAGGTAGCATTTGGCTTGGAGAATGAGGTAGCATCATGGCAGCCAATTTCCCAGTCAGGTAGGACTACTGCGTGGATACTGAGAACGGGGTCAGGAAATAATATTGCAACAATGCTCCCCGAACTACGTGCTTTAGGCTGCCAAATCGCGGAACTGCCTGAGCTTGGTTGTTACGCGCTGGATATCCCCCCAGAGGTATCCATTGCTGATATTGACGCCTGTCTTGCGCGCTTGGATGGGAATAGCACTGCAGTAGCATTCCCATCATATCGCCATCCGTAGCAAGAGCGTCCAGTGTCAATTCCGACAAGGAATTCGATTGGAATATATGATAGAAGTGTTGGGTTTGCGCACGTGGGTGATCGGTGATCAGCCGCTCAAGGAAGCTGCCAGGGCGGGGTTTGATAACTGCAGGCTATCCTTGAGCTGGCTGCGCTGTTCATTATCCAATTACGTCAAGGAGAAGTCACATGCATTTACTATTGGCTTATTGCAGTTCTGTTCGCCGGGGTCTCCCCAGCTAGTGCCGGACCTTTAGCGCCCTCGCAGGATTTGCTGACTGGGACTTGGGAATGTGGTCCTACGTCTATGAAAGGACCTCAACTTGTGATGACAGTTGTTACTGTTACTAAGCGTGCGGCTGATCGGACCTTCGTATCCACCAGCACTTCTGTGATCACGCCTAGTGGTAAGCCGGCGATAACACTAATTGACTCTGCACGAGGCACATGGCGGCTCGAAGGAAGAATATTGATTTCGGCCTTCCAAGAATCGAAGTTCATTTCCGCGTCAGATCCAACCATCAGTGCTGAATTGGGCCAAAAGCTTCAAGACGACCAACTCCGCAAAAAGTCTATTTACAAAGCGGAAATACTCCAGATCAATCGAAAATCGATGCGTTCCATACCAGTCGATTCCGATTACTCTGAGGCAGTTGTAGAGTCAAACTGCAGAAAAATTTGACTAAGTACCGCCGCGGGCGGAAGCTGTCAAGTGGATTGCATATCCAGTACACAATGCTCAATAATTGGAAGGCACAATATAAAATTGCCATGATGCGTTTTTTACT
>NZ_JAQOZV010000055.1:0-52229 GCF_030348125.1 Massilia sp. DJPM01 | reverse complement strand
GGGCGAAAGGCCATGGTGTGTGGAGCGATTACGTTATTGCGGATTAGCTACCATATCGAATTTTTTCAGCCTGGCGCCTGATATATAGTACAAGTTCCCAGTCTCATCAATATCCACCGAATTGACACCGCTCGAAATAACCAGCTCGGGGCGCTGTCCAGGCGTTTTTATGGAAACGCGGTACAATTTGTCGTCGAATGAAATATACACGTAGCCGTTTTTAGCCTCCGCCATCTTGGCTGCCTTCCACGCGATGTTCCACTCTGAGTACCTGTAACCAAATAAATTCTTTTGCTGAATAACACCCAGTGGGTTGGCGGGATCGTAAATAAACAAGGTGTCTTCCGCTAATCCCCAGATCTTGCCTTGAACATTAATTAATGTTGAAATGACCAGTCTGTCCTTTACCGGATTAATCAACGTGGGCACTGCTTTGGGATTGGAAATGTCAAGCGAGAATAGTGTTGCGGTTTCATAAGCGCCATTGGCATCTTTCACGGGCTTGTCATTATAAGCGCCCCAGGTCGACGTGCCGCCATAAATGACATTGCCGATATTAGTCAGCGCTAGAATGCTTTGGCCGGCTATAAAGTTATCGGTGATGACTGGCACGGCCGGGACTGACGATTCGTCAAGTGATAGAATCGCCAGAGATCCGCTAGCATTGACGGCATATTGTGGTACGGTGCCGACAACGAGCTTGTTCACAGGTGCTGGAATGGCCAGCATGGCAAATGGCCGGTCCTGCTTGTGAGTGCCGCTCAAATTGAATAATTCTTTCTTGTTCTCAAGTCCCGTTGTTGTTACATCAAATGATGCGATTTTCGCATACTGATACAGTCCGGCGTATAACTTGTCGTCTAATACGGCAAGGCCTTCCGCCTGATCAGCTTCATTCTTGAGTGTTGCCGGGGTCGTGGCCGCGGGGTCGAATGTTGCGAGACCACCGTCAAGAAAACCGGCGGTGAAAACTTTCGGGTTGGCGCCCGGCCCCACAGTCAACGTCCTAAGGCCTGTCGCAACAACCGGACTTTTAAACCGAACAACCGGAGATGTAGAGTTCGATCTATAGTTGTGCTTCACGATCCACCCAAACCCGGCTTCACCCTCACGTACACATGCGATCACCTCATTATTATCGGTAAACATGAATGCTGCACTTTGGCTCATCGGAGTGATTTTATCTTCCGTGCCGCCTTTTATACTGTATGAGTATAAATGTGAAGCTTTATTTATGTGGGTTGGGTCCGGCTTGGTGTAAAAGACCAGGTCGCCCTGAGTGGCCGGGGCAACCGCAGGCGCAAGCCCGCTGATCCCGAATGAATTAATCTGATCGATGATAGGCGGCTTGGCCGTTGGTGTACTTGGATCCAGTACCAGCGTTTGATTCAACAAGCTTCCTGTTATTCGTGCGAATACTTTTCCACCAACATAATCAGTATAATAAGTATAATCCCAGTTAGTGCCTTTCGCAACGCCGCCAAGTAAGTTCTTAGGGTTGTTTCCGGACAAATCAGTCTGATACGAGGCTGCAGATGTTCCAAGCCCCCAATAAATCTTTTCGCCAATTTTATCAACAGCAAGCGAACGCACATTCTTCGCGGTGCTTAGCGGACCCGGGATCGGATACATTTTAGAATCGCTTGGCGTGAAATGGAACGCAGCAGCATCCTTCGATCCACCGCCATACATGCTCCCATTGGAACCTGGCTTGAGTGTCCAAATTGCCTCGGAAATTGATGTTCCCACGAGCTTGACAGTCGTCGATCCATAAGCATGCTGGTAAAGCCGGCCGGAGGCGGTTCCGATATAAACGGTCCGGTCGGTCGCAACAGCGACGCTCAGTATTTCTTCGGTCTTCGGCAATTCAACTTCAAAACGTCGCTCACCATTACTAACGTCGTACGCAGCGAATTTTGCTGGAAAGCCAGTGGCGCCAACATACAGGACATCGCCGTCGAATGCAGCAGCAGAGACGAGGGAGCGTGTTATCTGGTCACCTTTATCTTGAATCTCGGGGGTAGTGAAGGTGATGTTATCGAAGTAGGCGGTTGCAGGCGCCGCATTTGCGGTAAATAGCACCACCGAGGCTTTTGTTGCGCCTGCCGGTGCAATAACGGAAAGCTTTGTCAGCAACCATTGATCGTTATTGCCGACAGCACCCATCGACGTTGCAATCGGTAAAGCCGTAGTGCCAGCATAGAACTTAATTGCCACCATCACGGTTGCCGGGTCGGTATTGTTCTGCAACTTTACCTGGGCGGATACATCGATTTGCGCGCCGGCCTTCACCGCCACTTGCTCGCTTTCGGCCACCGCCGACACATTCGGACCCGGGTCGGAGAGTTTGATGGCACCCGAATTGTCATATCCCCCGGTGGTGGACCATGTGACCAAGTTAGGATTGGAAATCGTCCAGCCTGGCGGATTCGTGGTGATTGTTGGGTTGCTTGTAAACTTTGGATTTCTCAGAACGAGATTTGTCGCCGCTTGAGTGGTCGACATTGTTGCTATCGACCCTATAGAAAGCAGTAAGAGCGCCATGCACTTGCTTGTCTGCTTGGATGAGCGAATAAATATTTTCATACGTAGTCTCAGGTTCCCAAATTATAAATATCTGTTGAAAAAATTAGCGAGTAACTAGTGGCGATAACAACTATTACCAGCCTTGGTCATAATATATCATATGAGATAACATTGACATAAATTTCATCCGTAATCGCCTGTTTGCCATAGGAAAGCAGAGTAGATAATGGGCAAATCGTTGGGTCAGGAGCTATATACAAATTTATCCAGATTTGAATTTAACTATAAGGGTTACGTTTAAATACAATAAAAAACTTGACAGGATTATCTCGAGATGAATTATCGGAGATGTCTTTTATTTCGCTGCTTACCATGCGGCGTTTTGCGGCTGGCTTGCCGCATGCGCTGGGCAGCAGCCTGAAGTGATGCACAAGCCTTAACGGCGCAATATCGTCGGACCCGCTATCAAGCGCCGCAATGACTTGCGCGCCGTTGCAAACCGATATGGCAAGCGCGCCCATGACTAGTTAGGTGCCGTGGTCGCGCTGCCATCACTTTATGGCTCCTCCAGCGTCGGCCTGCTTTATGGACGGTTATGACCAAGGTCAGCGTCCAGGCCCCACAACGGGCCTGCCTCCCTCATGTTCCCGGCGTTGGCCGTCTTAGTTCAACGCCACCTGTTCCGGCATCGCCGATGAATGGTGCTTCAGGATCAGCCATTCCTTCCCGAGTTTCTTGTACACGAAGGTGTACCGCGCCTGCACCTTGGCCGGCTTGCCCTCCTTGACGATGTCAAAGGTGTACACGCCGCTGTCGACCGCGCTATCCTTGCTCGGCATCTGGATATGACGCGAATTGATCACGCCGTGCGGCTTCAGTTCCAAAAAATGCACGAAATAATCCTCGATTTCCGCCGGCGTTGTCCTCACCAGGTTCGACACGGTCGGCTGCAACACCGCCTTCGGGTGATACAGCTTGACCACTTCTGCCGGCTTGCCGGTGCCCAGCGCGGCGCGCCAGCGGCCGAACAGGCCGGCAATCTCGCGCTCCTGCTTTGTGACGGGCGCGACGGCTTCGTTGCCGTACACCCGTGGCGGCTCCTTGGCATAGGCAAGGCTGCAAGCGAAGAGGGAAGCGGCAAGAATCAGTTTTTTCATGAAGTTCTCCTGTTAAATCAAAGTGGATGGTGCATTGCTTGCTGCGACAGGCAAACTTTCGCCCGCCGCCAGCGCCTTGCCGTCCGCCGCCAGGCCTAGCTGGAACTCTGCCGTTCGGCATTTACTGCGCATATGCCCCGTACCACTTCTCCCTGCGTCCACACCCTGCGCGAGCACTATCGCGTGCAGCAAGCCAATACCGCCCGCCTGCGTCTGCTGCACGACGCCGGCCAGGCGCTCGCCGCGCTGGACGCGATGCTCGGCTTTGCCCTGGCCTTTTCCGCCTTCGACTGCGGCAGCGTGCTGGCCGACGACAGCGGCGCGCTGCGCGTACAGGCCGCGCGCGGCGAAGTCCTGCCGGCCGGCATGCGCTTTCCCGCGCAAGGCGCCCTGGCCGCCAGCCTGAAGGACGAGGCGGGCGTGCTGGTCCGGCGTAACAGCATCAGCCGCATGCTGCTGCCGGCCGGGGCGATGGCCGGCGTCGAGCTGCTGTTTTCCCTGCGTTCGGCCGGGCGTGCGCTGGGCGTGCTGCAACTGGCCAGCCGCCGCCCGCTGCCGGTTCCCGGCGAGGCCGACCTGGCCGCCTTGTCCACCCTGGCCAGCATGCTGGCTTCGGCCTTGCCGCAGGGTGCCGCGCGGGCGACGGTCCCGCCCGCGCAATCGGCCAAGCTGCTCACCCCGCTGACGCCGCGCGAGCGCGAGGTGTTGGGCTTGCTGCCGCACGGACTGACCAATGCCGACATCGCCCTGCGCCTGGGCATCGCACCCGGCACGGTGAAGGTGCATGTGGAACGCATCATCCACAAGTTCGGCCTGGCCGACCGCACCCAGGTCGCCGCCCGCGCGGTCGAACTGGGCTTCGGCCATTCCGGCGCGACGAACCCATGAGCGCGCTGTCGAGATGGTCCCAGTGGTGGTCGAACCGCTCCTTGCGCGTCAAGGGGCTGGTGCTGATCGCGGTGCCGCTGGTGATCCTGCTGGGCGCGCTCGCCTCCAGCTACCTGATGGGGGCCGAAAGCCGCCGCGCCCAGCAGGGCGCGCAGCGCACCTTGCAGATCCAGCACGACATCCAGGAAGTGCATTCCTTGCTGGCCGAGGCAGCCACCGGCGTACGCGGCTACCTGTTGACGGGGCGCGCGAATTTCCTGGAACGCTACCGGATTGCCGAAACCGAGCTGCCGCGCACCTTGCGCCGGCTGCGCGGGCAGATCCGCGATCCGCAGCAGCGTGCCTTGCTCGACCAGGTGGCCGCCCTGGCCGCGAGAAAAAGCGAGGGCTTGAGCGAACTGGTCGCCCTGGGCAACACCACGCCGGCGGCCACGCTGGTGCCGATCCTGGTATCGAACAAGGTGGTGCTGGACGAGCTGCGCGCCCACATCGACGCCATGCTGGCGCGCGAAGACGTGCTGCGGCGCGAGAGCGAGCGTTTCGCCGACCAGGTCTACACGCGCACCATGGTCGCCACCGGCGTGGCCAGCGCGGCCGGGGTGCCGGGTGCGTTCGTCGTGGTGCTGCTGTTTTCAACCGGCATCGGGCGCCGCGTGCGCGACCTGGCCGATAACGCGCAGCGGCTGGCGCGCGGCGTGCATGGAGCATGCCAGCATGCTGCTGGCGGCCCGCGGCGCCGACGCCGAGCAAGCCTATCGCGAAGCCGAACGCGCCAGCCAGGCCAAGACCGAATTTCTGTCGCGCACCAGCCATGAACTGCGCACGCCGCTCAACGCGATCCCGGGCTTTGCCCAGCTGCTCGAACGTGATCTCACCACGCCGGCCGAGCGCGAGCATGTCGGCCATATCCTGAAAGGCGGCCGTCACCTGCTGGCGCTGATCAATGAAGTGCTCGATATCGCCCGCATCGAAACCGGCCATCTGGACCTCGATCCGGAGCCGGTCGAGGTGGACAGCCTGCTGCGCGAAGCGCTGGCCCTGATCGCCCCGATGGCCGGCGAGCGCGGCGTGACCCTGGCCGCGCCGGCACCGTCGTCCGCCGTGCACGTGCTGGCAAGGGTTTCGCAATGTCGTCAGCACCACCGATCCGCGCCGTACGCTCGATCTGGTGTCGGCGTTCGATCCCGACCTGGTGCTGCTCGACCTGATGATGCCGGACCTGGACGGTTACGCGGTCCTGGAGCAACTGGCGCGCCGCACCCCGCCCAACGAGTTTCGTCCGGTCATGGTCATCAGCGCCGACGTCGCCCAGGAAGCCAGGCGGCGCGCGCTGTCGCTGGGGGCCAAGGATTTCCTGACCAAGCCGTTCGACCTGATCGAGACGATGCTACGCATCTGCAATCTGCTCGAAACCAGCCTGCTGTACAAGCGCCTGCAAGCGCTCACCTCCCCGGAGCCGCCGCTGCAGCGCTGGCACCCGAAGCCGGACGACTGAGCGGATGCGGCCAGGCGCTCAGTCGGTATGGAACTCGCTGGCCGAGGCAAACAGGTCCCAGGCGGCAATGAACAGCGCCGCCACCACCGGGCCAATCACAAAGCCGTTCAGGCCGAACAGCGCCATGCCGCCCACGGTGGAAAGCAGCACCACATAGTCTGGCATCTTGGTGTCCTTGCCCACCAGGATAGGGCGCAGGATATTGTCGACCAGTCCGATCACGACCACGCCAAAGGCGCTCAGTACGACGCCTTCCCAGATCGATCCGGTGGCCAGGAAATAGATGGCGACCGGCGCCCACACCAGGGCCGCCCCGACCGCCGGCAGCAGCGACAGGAATGCCATCACCACGGCCCACAGCACCGGCGCCTGCACGTCCAGGAACCAGAAGATCAGTCCACCGAGCGCGCCTTGCGCAATCGCGACCAGGATATTGCCCTTGACGGTAGCGCGGGTCACGGCGGTGAAATTGTTGAACAGGCGCTGTTTATATTTGCGGCTCAGCGGAACGGCGCCCTTGATGCGCGCAGCGAGCGCCTGGCCATCGCGCAGCAGGAAATACAGCAGGTACAGCATGATGCACATGCTGACCATCAGATCGACGGTGTAGCTGCCCACATGGATGGCCTGGCGCGCGACGGTCTGGCTGACCTGGGACGCGCCTTCGGTCATCTTCTGCTGGAGCTTCGACAGGGTGGACAGGTCGAAACGTTCCAGCAGATTGACGGCCCACTGCGGCAGCGCAGCCATGATTTTCTTGAAGTAGGTGCCCACGCTCAGATCGCCGGAGCGGACCATTTCGTAGATGGAGGCGGCCTGGTCGACCAGGGACACCGCGACCAGCGACAGCGGCAAGATCACCATGACCACGATCGACAGCAGCGTCAGGAAGGCTGCCAGGTTGGGTTTGTTATTGGTCTTCCTGAGCAGCCAGCGGTTCAGCGGCGCGAACAGGATCGCCAGCACCACGCCCCAGAACACGGCGCCGGCAAAGGGAGCCAGGATCCAGCCGAAGCCGATGGTGACCAGGGCGAGAAGAAGCAGAAACGATTTTTGCTGGAGGGTGTAGTGGTGCATAGTGGCTTTGCGATATGATTTCGATAATTATTGTGGGCCTATCATAATCTATCCCATGAGCTGGGTGCGTGCGTTGGGATACGCAAGCGGACTGGCTGCGGCCGGCGTTCGCGCGACTGATAGAATACGGCGTACTTTTTGGCACATACATGAGCATTACACACATCAAAACACTGACGGCCGCGATCTTGTTCGTCCCGCTGCTGGCCTTTGCGGCGCCACCCGACATCACGGCCAGTATCGAGACGCGCCATGGCAGGGTAGACGTGATTGCGGACGCGGATGTCACGCACCTGCTTGTCGCGGGCAAGAAAATCGCGACCCTCGGCGTCGGCAGCGCATCCCTGTTTCGCATTACTTCCGCGGCGGAGCGGGAATACATCATCGTGCAAGGCAGCCGCCCTGGTTTGCATTGCCATTACTCATATCGCTTGCTTGCATTGTCCGATAGTGGGCCGAAGGTGTCGAAGGAATTCGGACAATGCCTCGACCTTGGCGGCGCCGGCATGTCCGGGGCCGAGCCGGTGGTGCATCTGAACAGTCGGGTGGACCCGGAAGCCGGGGTCGAAACCTATCAGTGGCAGGGCGATGACGTCAACCTGGTGTTTGAATCGCCCACCCTGTGCGGCGCAGCCGGGTTCCTGGCCCAGAAAAATGCCGCGCCGGTGCGCGCGCCGCTTGCCAGCCGCGTCAAGGGTTCCGGACGCTTGCAATTCCTGAGCGCTCCCGATGCCGGCTGCGCGATGCCTGGCGTGTTTGTGGTGCCAGGTGATAAGGTGACGGCCAGCCTGGCCTCCGGTGCGTTCGTGTATGCGAGCTACACCAATCCAAAAAGCGGACGCAAAGTTCAGGGATGGTTGGCGCGCGAACGCCTGTCGGATCTGTAACGCCCGTAGCAAAAACGATTTTTGCTGGAGCGTGTAGTGGTGCATAGGAACTTTGCGATATGAATTCGATAATTATTGTAGGCTTATCATAATCTATCCCATGACCACAGTGCGTGCGTTGGGATACGCAAGTGAACCGACTGCGGGCCAGTCTTTGCATCACTGCTAGAATACGACGACTTTTTGGGCGCGCACATGAACTTTACCCACATCAAACAACTGACCGCCGCGATCTTGTTCGCTCCGCTGCTTGCCTGCGCGGCGGAGCCCGTCACAGAGCTTCACACAAGCTATGGCAAGGTCGAGGTCATTCGGAACACGGAGCCGGTACAGCTCCTCTTCGCCGGCAAGAAAATTGCCTCCATCGGTGCAGACTCCGCATCCCTGATACCCTACTATTCAAAGGGCGGACCCGAATATGTTGTTGTGCAAACGATTCGCGCCGATCCGACGTGCACGTATGTCTATCTGATGCTGGAAGTGTCGGACGAGGGGGCGAAAGTGTCGAAAGAATTCGGGCGCTGTCGCCACATCGCCGGCTCCGGCATGGCCGGAAGCGAACCAGTTTTGCACCTGAGCAATCAAGAGGGCCAGCAAGCCGGCGTAGAAACCTATCAGTGGCACGGCGCCGATGTGACTCTCGCCGTTGAGTCGCCGAGCATATGCAGTGCGCAGGGATTCCTGGCCCGGAAAAATGCCCAACCCTTGCGCGCGCAGCTGGTCAGCCGTGTCTCGGGCAGTGGGCGCCTGCAATTCCTTAGCGCGCCCGATACGAACTGCGCTATGCACGGCGTGTTCGTGGTGCCGGGCGACAGCGTGACCGCCAGCCTGGCTGCGGACGGCTACGTGTATGTCAACTACACCAATCCCAAGAGCGGGCGGAAAGTCCAGGGCTGGGTGCCGCGCGAGCGCCTGTCGGATCTGTGACGCCCGCCATGGAACACGACCATTACCTTCATCCCCAACGATTCCCCAAAAACGCGGAAGGTCCCTTCTACACGACAGGAAGTCAACTGCGAAATGGCATATGGTGTAGCGACTGCATGTCCTGCGAGCTGCCGGAAAATGAGGCGCCGTCGCTGCTCGCGCCCTTAACCAACAATAACAGCGATACCTATTTTGTTCGGCAGCCGGTGACCGGCGACGACATTGATCAGGCATGCGCAGCCATCAACGTCTGCTGTACCGGCGCACTTCGCTACGGTGGATGCGATCCCGGAATCCTGGCAAAGCTGGACCCATCGCGTTGTGATTACCCCAAATCAGGGCGCTTGTACAAGCTTTTCCGGTCCCTCTTTTTCAGGAAGAATGACGGATGATCCATGATCAATTCGAAGTATGTCACCTGCTTGACGGCGCAACAGGTAAGGAAGCGTGCCTTTGCTGGCCAAGTAGTCATTGATCTCGTAGAAAATTTGTCGTGTGGAATTGTGCTTCTCCAGCAGGCGCCGGAACCTCGGCAAGGTCGTCGTATCCGGCGCCGATTCGTGCGCCAGCTCGACCCCGATGGAAGGCGTGGCGCGCCTGTTTGGTGGCTGGACGTTTTCAAAGGATCTCCCTGGAGAGTTGCGTTAGCTGCCCGACGCACTGAAAGCGCGCCTGTTATCGAATGCAAGGTAGTGTGCAGCGTCCATTCACGTCATATGAAGGTCGATTCTTGATGAGTCCATTAGCACGTGCACTTGAATCACTTGAGGGCCTGTCGGTTGGGGATGCGTTCGGTCAGTGTTTTTTTCAGCTTGCCGATCCGGACCGCCACGTTGCCGAACGCCAGTTGCCGGCGGCGCCATGGCATTACACCGACGACACGGAGATGTCGCTGTCGGTGCTGTCCATGCTCGCTCAATGTGGCCGCATCGACCAGGAACGGCTGGCCGCCAGCCTGGCCAGCCATTACGATTACGACCGGGCCTATGGTCCGTCGATGCAACGGGTACTGGCCCGCATTCGCGAGGGCGAACATTGGCGTGTGGTCGCCGGCAGTACCTTTGAGGGGCAGGGCTCGTGGGGGAATGGCGCGGCCATGCGCGCGGCCCCGTTGGGTGCTTTCTTCGCGGACGATCTGGAGATGGCGGCCGGGCAGGCGCTGCTGTCCGCGCAAGTCACGCATGCGCACGCCGAAGGGGAAGCTGGCGCCGTCGCCGTGGCCCTTGCCGCCGCGCAGGCGGTCCGTCTGCGCGGCTGCGTTTCCCTGCCAACGCCGCGCGACTTTCTGGAAAGCGTGCTGGCGCTGCTGCCCCAAAGCGAGGTGCGCTCGCGTATCGTGCGGGCGCAGTCGATCGGCAGCGTCACATCGGTCCAATTCGCGGTATCCATTCTTGGCAACGGCACCGGCATGTCCGCGCAGGATACGGTGCCGTTTGCACTGTGGTGCTGCAGCCACCATCTTGATAATTACCCGGAGGCGCTGTGGCTCGCCGTCAGCGCAGGCGGGGATCGCGATACCGTTTGCGCTATCGTGGGCGGCATCGTCGCCTCATATACTGGCCTGTCAGGTATTCCAAACGAGTGGAAAGGCAAGCGCGAGCCGTTGCCGGCGTGGCATGTGGCAAATGGGCCGGGCGAGCAATGAGTGAATGGGAAAACGCCGGCGCAGTCCATCCCGGGATTGATCGTTACAGATCCTCCGCGTCGACTGGCGGTTCGCCAGCAAGTACGCGGTTGTAGCTACCGCTATCGGGTGTGTACGCAGTGAACTGGTTTTTGGTGCTCAGTTCGACGAGGACACGTCCGCATTCCTTGCATTCAAATATATCCCGCGAGAGACTGAGGTATTGCGTGTGAATGTGGTCGTGCACGATATCGCCGTGGCTTAGCTTCAAATCGACATACCCCTGGCCGTAGCCCTTTTGCAGAAGCCATTCGTCAACGCTGCCATTCACGGCCGCCGTGACGAAACTCTGCGTCTCGTCGACAACCCAGTCAAAGAAGGGTTGCGGTTAACATCGGGGAGGAACGATGCCTTGTAGGGCAGCGAATCGCTGACGTCGCTGATCGTTTTTCCGCAGGTACAAGCTAATTTACTCATCGCCCAGGCCAGTCAAAAAATGGATGAAAAAACGTCGTGCAGGAGTCGTGCCGTGTTCATGCTCCCATCGTCCTGCTGAAAAAGACGGTCGGCTGCCCGCTGCGGATGCGGTACAGCTGCGCCGGGCGATTGCTGCCGTGGCGCTGCTTGCCGGTGATCTCTTCCAGAAAATCGCCTTCCTTGACGCGTTTGCGAAAGGCGCTCTTGTCGATCGGCCGCCCCAGCACGATTTCATATACGCGCTGCAAGTCGGACAAGGTGAATTCCTCCGCCAGCAAATGCGCCGGCAGCGACGTGTATTCAACCTTGTTGCGCAGCCGCTGCACCGCGGTGGTCACGATCATGGCGTGGTCGAATGCCAGGTCGATATCCGCGCCGACCTCGCCGATCGAGTGCCAGCAAGCGGCGTCCGCCCCTGCTCCGTGCTGGAGTTCAATATGATCCGATCCGATCAGCGCGAAATAGGCGAACGTGGCGGACCAGCCGCGCGGGTCGCGCGTGCTGCTGCCGAATCCCTGCAATTGCTCCAGATAAGGGGCCGACACTCCGGTCTTTTCGCGCAGCTTGCGCAAGGCCGTCGCGTCCAGATCGAGGTCGCGCCGGACATCGATAAACCCGCCCGGCAAAGCCCATTGCCCCTTGGCCGGATGCGCGCCGCGCTGTACCAGCAGCACGTGCAGCGCCTGCTCCCTGACCGTGAAGATCACCAGGTCGACGCTGGTCAAGGGCACATCGAACGCGTGGACGTTGTAACTGGCGAGATATTCCTGTTCAGTGAGATCGGCGGTACTCATTGTTTTCCTCGTTGTGGCGAGCGCGGATTTTACCACTTTCCACTCCTTAGTTGAAAATACAAACTAAGTTAGTTGTATATTCCAACTAAGTGATTTATGATGCAGATGCGCGGCCGGTGCAACGCTGCCGCCGTGCGTGTTTTACGTAATGACCATCATAAAAAGAAAAAGGAACACCAATGAATAATCGACATTATCGCGCAGCCGTTGCGCAAGAAACCCTGGCCGTGCTGGAGCGGGGGAACTATGAAAATGCGCACGGAGAAACCGTGTCCATTGCCGAGGCCCTGGCGTTCGCCAAAGCGCAATCCCATCATTATTCATCCGAGCAGCTGGCGCAACTGAGCGCGGCGCCGGTGTCGGGCGAAGCGGCGCTCACGCGCTTTGAAGTGCGCAATGAATCGACCCTGGCCGCAGCCCGGCGCGGCGTTGCTGTTGGGCGCGAGAATCCGCTGTGTCTCAATTTCGCCTCCGCGAAAAACCCCGGCGGCGGCTTTCTGGGCGGCGCCGAGGCGCAGGAAGAAAACCTGGCCAAATCGTCCGGCCTGTATCCCTGCATCGTGCAGATGACCGCCATGTACGAGGCCAATCGCGCGCTCAAGTCCTGCATCTACAACGACGACATGATCTATTCGCCCAAGGTGCCGGTTTTTCGCGACGATGCGTATGCCTTGCTCGATGCGCCTTATGTCGTTTCCATCGTGACCGCGCCGGCCGTGAACCGGGGTGCGCTTTCCCGCAATGAGCCGGAGCGGATGCAGGATGTGGCGCCGCGCATGCTGCGGCGAATCGACATGCTGCTGGCGCTGGCCCTGCATCACGGTCATCAGGATGTGATTCTCGGGGCCTGGGGCTGCGGCGTGTTCGGTAATCTGCCTGAGGAAATGGCGGGCTGGTTCGCCGCCCAGTTGCTGCATAACCCGCGCTACAAGAATGCGTTCCGCCACGTGACGTTCGCGGTGCTCGATCGTCAAGACCGCGGGACCTTCGCCGCGTTCGAGCAGGTGTTCGGGCGGCTGTAAATTTCTCTGATGCTGCCACAGCCTGCCGGTTCGATGGCCGCAGGCTGACATGCAAGCTTTGATCAATCGGCCGGTATCTGGTAAAACAGTGGTCCGCGCATCCGGCCGGTTCCCGGTCAGGCCGCATATGTATAAATCAAGGAGCGTCATGTCGAAGCCTCACACCACCATCCGTACTATCCGCGCCGCCGTCGCCCTGGCCATGCTGTCGCTGTGCGCCACTGTTTCTGCGGCCGAACCGGCGTGGGTTACCAAAAGTAATACCAACGCCAAGCTTGTGCTCAACGTGATGGCCAAATATTCACCTGAAGGCGCCAGCGGCCTGGGTGTCGATGGCTACGACGAGGAGATCACCGACCTGTCGCGCGACCGCTTCGAATTGACCAATAAAGATACCCGCGCCGTCATCGCGGAACTGCAAAAGCGCCGCAAAGCCGAAACCGACGTCAAAATCCGCCAGGATATCGATATCCTGATCGGCAGCGCCGAGGACCAGATGCGCGGGACCGCCCTGGACCGCAAGTATTTTGTCCCGTTCGATAATCTGGCCGACCAATTGTTCGGCGTGGTGCGCCAGACGCTCGATCCGCGCATTCCCAAGGAGCGCCAGAAGACGCTGCTGGTCCGGCTGCAGAAATACGCCGGCCTGGCCAAGGGATATCGCCCGGCCACCGAACTGGCGGTCGAACGCTTGCAGGAGCGCCTGAAAGCGAACAAGAACCTGGTCGGCCCTTTCAAGGATGAAGTGGAGCAGGCGATCAACGATAGCCCGACCCTGATCAAGGGCATCAAGGATTTGCTGAGCAAGAGCGACCTGAAAGGCTGGGAACCGAGTTTCGCCGCGCTGGAAACGCAGCTGACGGCCTACAACGAGCACGTGAAAAAGCAGATCCTGCCGCGCGCGCGCAGCGACCATCGTTTGCCGGCCGAGGTCTATGCGAATAACCTGCGCCAGTTCGGGGTCGATATCAGTCCGCAGGAATTGATCGCCAAGGCGCTGACATCGTTCGCCGAAATCCGCAACCAGATGAATATCACCGCCGGCCTGATCGCGCGCGAGCGCAAGCTGGCCAATCCCGATTACCGCGCCGTGATGGCCGAGCTGAAAAAGCAGCAGGTGGCGCCCGAGCAGGTCATGCCCTTGTACGCCGACCGCCTGAACCAGATCGAAGCGGCCGTGCGCGCGCAGAATATCGTGTCGCTGCCGGAGCGCAAGGCGGTGATCCGCATGGCCAGCACCGCCGAGAGCGCGGCGCAGCCGGCCCCGCACATGAACCCGCCGCGCCTGATTGGCAACACCGGCGAATATGGCGAATTCGTGCTGACCGCCGGCATGCCGCCCGATGCCAAGGGAAAAACGCTGGCCTTCGATGACTTCACCCACGAAGCGGCAACCTGGACGCTGACGGCGCACGAAGCGCGCCCCGGGCACGAGCTGCAATTTGCCAAGATGATCGAAACCGGCGTCTCGACCGCGCGCGCGGTGTTTGCATTTAACAGCGTCAACGTCGAGGGATGGGCCTTGTACGCGGAAGCGGAAATGCAGCCCTACGAGCCGCTCGACGGCCAGCTGTTCGCGCTGCAAGCCCGCATGCACCGCGCCGCCCGCGCCTTCCTCGATCCAATGGTCAACCTGGGCGAGATCACGCCGGAAGGCGTCAAGGCCTTCCTGATGGATGAGGTGGGGCTGTCGGAAGGCATGGCGACCCAGGAAGTGCAGCGCTACACCTTCCGCGCGCCGGGCCAGGCAACCTCGTATTTTTACGGCTACCAGCGCTTGATGGAAACGCGCCAGGCAGCCGAGGTCGCCCTGCGCAAGAAGTTCAACCGCCAGGCTTTCAACGACTTCGTGCTGGCGCAGGGGCTGGTGCCGCCGACGCTGCTGCGCCAGGCCGTGCTGCAAGAGTTCGTGCCGGCCCAGCGCTAAACCGGGCGGCTGTGCCGCTTAACAACACCCTTTGACTGCGTTGCATGCAGCAGGCTTACAATGATTCTCATTGCTTAGCCCATGTGAACGCTGTCAAGGGGGATTGTCGTGATGTTTTCTCATCTGAAAATTGGTGCGCGTCTGGCAATCGGGTTTGGCTTGACGATTTGCATCTTGCTGGTGATGTCCCTGTTCGGCATCAGCCGCATCCGCTACACCAGTTCCCTGACCGACCATATCGTCAACGACCGCTACGTCCAGGTCGAACTGACCAATGTCATGCGCAGCTACGCCAACCGCGGCGCCCAGTCGCTGCGCAATGCCATGCTGGCGCCCGATCCGGCCCAGTCCAAGACCTTGATGAGCGGCATGCTCGATGCCGACCGCACCGGCGCCGAGGCATCCGCCAAGCTGGGCGCGATGATGGGCGCCGACGCAGCGAAACAACTATTCCAGGATCAGGCCAAGGCCTTCGATGCCTATTTCCAGCTGCGCTCGCAAGCGGTCAAGCGCTTCGAAGCGGGCGAGCGCGACGCGGCCATCCAGTTCCTGTTCAAGGAAGTCATTCCGGTACAGAACGCGTACTTCGGCCGGCTCGATGCCGTGCTCAAATACCAGACCGGACTGATGGCGCGCGACGGCAAGGATGCGGCGGACGCGTCCAGCTCGGCGGCGTTGATGATGTTGATGCTGCTGGCGCTGGCCAGCGCGATGTCGGCCGTGGCCGGCTTCCTGATCACCCGTTCCGTGACCGTGCCCATCGGCGAAGCGGTGACCCTGGCCGAAACGGTCGCGCGCGGCGACCTGACCAGCCGCATCGAGGTCACCCGCCAGGATGAAACCGGGCGCCTGCTGACGGCCTTGAAGGACATGGTGGAGGGCCTGACCCGCACCGTCGGCGCCGTGCGCAGCAGCACCGACACGATCACGACCGCCTCGTCCGAAATCGCCGCCGGCAATATGGACCTGGCGTCGCGCACCGAAAACCAGGCCGCCAGCCTGGAAGAAACCGCGTCGTCGATGGAAGAACTGACGTCCATCGTCAGCCAGAACGCCGACAATGCGCGCCAGGCCAACACGCTCGTGGTTTCCGCCGCCGAGCACGCCAACAAGGGTGGCCGCGTGGTCAGCGAAGTGGTCGAAACGATGGGCGCGATCAAGGAAAGTTCCGGCAAGATCGTCGATATCATCAGCGTGACCGACGCTATCGCTTTCCAGACCAACATCCTGGCGCTCAATGCCGCGGTCGAAGCGGCGCGCGCGGGCGAGCAGGGGCGCGGCTTCGCGGTGGTGGCGTCGGAAGTGCGTAACCTGGCCCAGCGCTCGGCCAGCGCCGCCAAGGAAATCAAGGCGCTGATCGACGATTCGGTGGGCAAGGTCGACACTGGCAGCGCGCTGGTCAACCAGGCCGGCGAAACGATGGGGCAGATCATGGCGTCGGTGCGCCAGGTGGCCGACATCATGGGCGAAATCGCCGCCGCCAGCGCCGAGCAGAGCGCCGGGATCGGGCAGGTGAATGTGGCCATCGTGGCGATGGACAATGCCACCCAACAAAATGCGGCCCTGGTCGAAGAGGCTGCCGCCGCCGCCGCGAGCATGCAGGGGCAGGCGGTGCAACTGGCCGAGGCGGTCAGCGTGTTCAAGCTGCATGGCGACGATGCGCACGGCGCGCCGCCGCGCACGCCGGCGCGCAGTGCGGTTGCCGCGCCAGCGCGTGCCAGGGTGGTCGCCAGGGCGCCAGCCAAGGCCCCGGCCAAAGCCGCGACCCGGAGCGTCAAGCCGTCGGTCCAGGCCGATGAGTGGGAACAGTTCTAGCCCGCGCCGGCCTTGATCTTGACGTCGAGGCCGGTGAGGATCAGGTCCAGTCCGGCCTCGAAGCGGGCCTCGAAATCCATGTCGAACAGATCGTCCATGGCGGCCAGCACGTGCGGATAGCGTTGCGCGGCCAATTCCTCGAACGGAGCGCGCCGGCTGGCCGCATCGATGGGGGCGGCGGCGGCCGGGTCCAGGCCCTGTTCCTCCATCACAAACCCGAGCACGTAGTACAGGATGGAAAACGCGCCCCAGCCCGCCATGCGGGTGCTGGCGCCAGCCGTGCGCAGCGGGCCGATCATCGACTCGGCCACGCGCAGCACGTTGTCGGTGACCACATAGGTGCCGGCGAACACGCGCGCGCCGTCGCGCCGGGCGAGCAGGGCGGCGCGCACCGCCCGCGCCGTGGCGCCGGCCGCCTCGCGCCATGAGGCCGGCGCCACTCCCTGCGCCACCTCCGCCATCAGGGCGTCGGCCATGCCGTCCATCAACACCTGCTTGTTGGCAAAGTGCCAGTAGAGCGATGCGGCCTTGATGTCGAGGGCGTCCGCCAGCCGGCGCATTGTCAATCCTTCCAGGCCGACTTCATCGAGCAAGCCGAGTGCCGTGGCGATCACCGCCGCGCGCGAAATTCCCATTGTTTTCCTCTTTTTGTTGACAATCTAACGGTGTCAGGTTTACCTTTGCGACCCCCTAACGATGTTAGCTTATATGACGATGACAAGCAATACAGAGGTAATCGTGGTTGGCGCCGGCCCGGTCGGGCTGTTGCTGGCGTGTGAACTGGCGCTGGCCGGCGTGCGCGTGACGGTGCTCGAACGGCGGGCGGAGACGGTGCCGCAATCGCGCGCGCTGACCATGCACGGACGCACGCTGGAAATGCTGGCGCTGCGCGGCGTGGCCGGGCGCTTCCTGGCGCGCGGCATGCCCATTCCCAGCGGCCATTTTGCCGGACTGCCGACCCGGCTTGATTTCAGCGCCTGCGACAGCACGTATCCCTTCACCCTGTTCATTCCCCAGAGCGTGACGGAGCAGTTGCTCGAAGCCTGGGCCGGTGAACTGGGCGTGGACTTGCGGCGCGGGGCGACGGTCGAGGCAAGCGGGCAGGATGAGGATGGCGTATGGGTCAGTGGCACCCGGGCCGGGGAGCCGTTCAGGCTGGCTGCGCCTTATCTGGCCGGTGCGGATGGCGCGCGCAGCCTGGTGCGGCGGCAGGCCGGCATCGCGGTCGATGGCGTGGCGCCCACCAAAACGGCGATGCTGGGGGATGTCCGCCTGCTGACGCCCCCACCGGGCCGGGCGATCAGCCTGGGTAACCCGGCGGGCGGCCTGATGGTGGTGCCGCTCGGCGGCGAGCTGTACCGGGTGATCGTGGTCGATGCGCAGGAGATCGAGGTGGCGCTGGAGGTTCCGCTCACCCTGGAGGAACTGTCGGCAGCGACGCGGCGTGTGGCGGGGGAGGATTTCGGCATGCATGCGCCGGCATGGCTGTCACGTTTTTCGAACCAAACCTGCCTGGCGCAGTCTTATCGTCAAGGGCGGATCTTTTTGGCGGGCGACGCGGCCCATATCCATTTGCCGGCCGGCGGGCAGGGGATGAATGTGGGCATGCAGGATGCCATGAACCTGGGCTGGAAGCTCGCTGGCGTGTTGCGCGGCAGGGCGGATGCGGCGCTGCTCGATAGTTATGAAGGCGAACGCCATCCGGTGGGAGCGGCGCTGTACCGCAACACGCTGGCCCAGAGTGCGCTGATGATGGATTCTTTCGGCCCGGCAGGGCAAGCCCTGCGCGCCACGCTCAGCGAGCTGATGAAGGGGGCGGAACTCAATGCGACGCTGGCGCACGATTTGTCGGGTTTCGGCATCCGCTATCCGGCGGCGCTGCTGTCCGGGGAGCCGGGCGGGGACGGGTGCGCGCGCTGGACCGGCCGCAGGTTGCCCGATTGGCCACTGAGGCATGCCGATGGGGCGGCGTCGTCGCTGTACGAGTATCTGGCGGGCGGGCGCTGGCTGGTGTTGCAGCTCGATGGCGGGGTGCGGGGAAATTGTCAGCCTGCCCTGGACGGCGCCTGGGTGAATGTAGTGACGGCATCGGTGCCGGGCAGGGAGGCGGAACTGGAAGGCGTGGCGGCGCTTGTGGTGCGGCCGGATGGCTATGCGGACCATGCCGTTCCATTGCGTTCGCCCGTCACGGGCGGCGTTCCATGCCGCGCGCAGGTATTGACGTAGCCTGTCGCTTGGCCTCAATCCAGGCCGCGCGCTTGTGGTGCGGCCGGACGGCTATGCGGACCATGCCGTTCCATTGCGTTTGTTCGTCGCGGGCGGCGTTCCATGCCGCGCGCAAGCGGTGACGTAGCCTGTCGCCTGGCGTCGATCCATGCCGCGCGCGCGGCGACGTAGCGTGTCGCCTGGCACCGGCACGCCGCTTGGTTCCCGCGTGGGACTCGGCGCTCCCGGGGAAAGTCGCGGTCGGCTTGCAAGGACGGCGAATCACTCAGGCTGTGAGCAAGCGCTTCTGGTGCGTTCCTACCCAGGCAAGCTGTTCCGGGGTATCCGGCACCTGCACGCCCCTCGCCGCCGACACCTGCCTGAACGCGGCCTCGGGCGTCCAGCCGTGCCTTACCAGCACGGCGGCAGCCATCAATCCGGTGCGCCCGATGCCTGCCCGACAATGAATGACGATATGTTCACCATCCTCGATGCGGCGACCGAGCGCCTGCACCAGTGCAAACACGCCCGGCACGCCCGGCAAGCCCCGGTCGGCAATCGGGAAATGCGTGAAGGCGATGCCGTTCGACGCGCACAGCGCCGGCGCATTGACCAGGCCGAGTTCGTGTATCTCGTGCCGCTCCAGCAGGGAAACCATGCCGCTAATGCCATACCTGGCGATCCCGGCAAACTCGTCGTCTATCCATTCGCCAGCCACCGGCTTTGCCATCACGGCCAGGTACCCGCGCCCAATGTCGGCCACCTTGTAAATCTCCGGACCCATATCATCCTTGATTGTTGGTCGCGTTGACGTAAGCCGCCGCCAGCGTTGCTGGCGGTGCTTCATTCGCCCTCGTGCTCCTCTGCCTCGGCAACTATTTTGCCTTTGGCGCCCCCCGGCGAGCGCAGCGGGCGGCGCCGGCGCGCCGCGCGGGCCGCCCGTACCCCGTCCAGCCAGTCGCGCCCGGCGCCGGCCAGGGCGGCGTCGATCACCTCTTGCGGCAGGCAATACACCGAGGCCCAGCCAGCCCGGCCATCGGCCGTGTTGGTCGGAAAGTCGCGGCGCTCGATCGGCCAGCCGTACTTGCGGATCAGCGCCCGGATTACCGTGCTCAAGCTTTGCTTTCTTTGGTCGAAAATACTCTCAATACCGGTCATGTCGTCCGATGCCAGCAAGACCGCCAGCACATCGGCGCGCAAGGTGCCGGGCATCTTGGGATAACGGAAGGTTTTGCTGCTGCTGTTACTCACTGTGGTCATCCTGTCAGGCCGGGAATCAATCAAATGCCGACGATGATAGCTTGCTATGTGGGGTAACGGACAGAACAAAAATACCGGTTGGAGGATAACGTAACTAGCGTAGAATTCATTGTACGGAGTTCCATCATGAAACCATCTTCTTTTGCCGTTGTTGCCTTGTGCGCCTGCGCGGCGGGTGCGAATGCCCAAACACAAACTTCCGTGTACCGGGCCGCCCTGACGCCGTCGGAAGCGAAGCATGGTCTGGCGCTGGTCGATGTCAGCGATCTGTTCGACTCGGGCACGCCCGAGACCGCCACCAAGGTGTTCGGCTATCCCGGCAAGCGCATGGGCTTGCAGGACGTCACCGAACCACGCCGCTTTGCCCTCAGTAACTTTGAACGCGACCGCCAGAACAGCCGCGCCTGGGGCTTGTCGGTCGGTATCTCCGGTGGCCCGGTCACCCTGCGCCTGGCGCACCAGAACAAGAGCGTTGCCAAGGTGGCACCGGCAACCGCGCTCGGCAACCGCATGGATGCCAAGAATTCCATCGTCGCCGCCAATGTCGACCTGGGCAATATGAAGGCCTATGCCGCCTACAGCGCCAACCGTGGCTGGGGGGCTTCGCCCTTGTGGAATCCGGATAACCCGTACGGCGCCGCCATGGCCAGCACGCCCTCGACCGATAGCCGCGACATCCTGGTGGGCGTTGCGGTGCCGATGCGCGCCATGACCTATCTGGTGTCCTTCGTGCGCAAGAACGACCGCGACCGCGCCAACCGCGATGTGGACATGCTCGCTTTCGGCGCCACCTATAAGATCTCGCGCAGTACCGATTTCTATACCGCCTTTTCGCTGGTCAAGCACCGTACCGGCCCGGGCTACATGGCCACCACGGCGCCTGACGGCGGCAAAGGCTGGTCGGCCCTCAATATCGGCATGCGCCACTCGTTCTGAGCCAATCCGGGCCTGGTGGCGGCGCCGGCCCGCTGCGCCCGCCCGCAAGGCGCTTCAGGCCATCGTGCACGGCGCGTGCGCCATCAGGCTGGCAAATTCCAGCGCGCCCACCGGGCGGCTGAAGAAATAGCCTTGCACTTCATCGCAGCCATGCTCGCGCAGGAAAGCGAGCTGTTCGGCGGTCTCCACCCCTTCGGCAATGACTTTCAGGCGCAGGCTGTGCGCCAGCGAAATGATCGACACCACGATCGCGGCCCCGTCCGTTCCCAGCGCGATGTCGCGCACGAAGGATTGGTCGATCTTGAGCACGTCGAGCGGAAAGCGGCTCAGGTACGACAGGCTGGAATAGCCGGTGCCGAAATCGTCGATGGCCAGATGCACGCCCAGTTGCTTGAGCATGCGCAAGGTGGTGATGGTGTTCTCGACATCGCTCATGACCATGCTCTCGGTCAGCTCCAGCTCCAGGCAGCCCGGCGCCAGTCCGCTTTCCTGCAGGGCGTCCGTTACCGATTGCAGCAAATCCTTGCCGGTGAACTGGCGCGCCGACAAATTGACGGCCATGCGCAGCCGGCCCATCCCGGCCGTTTGCCAGGCCATGTTTTGCAGGCAGGCGGTGCGGATCACCCACGCCCCGATCGGGATGATCAGGCCCATTTCTTCGGCCAGGCCAATGAAGCGCAGCGGCGAAACCACCCCCAGCACCGGATGCTCCCAGCGCAGCAGCGCTTCCATGCCGACGATGGCGCCGCTCTTGACGTCGATCTGCGGCTGGTAGTGCAGCACCAGTTCGTTGCGTTCGAGCGCGTGGCGCAGGTCGGCCTCGATCCGCAGGCGCTCCAGGGTGCTCGCATTCATGTCGGGGCGATAGAACTGGTAGGTGTTGCGTCCCAGTTCCTTGGCCCGGTACATGGCGATGTCGGCATGCTTGGTGAGGGTGTCGGCGTTGGCGCCGTCGGCCGGGTAGACCGCCACGCCCAGACTGCACGTGACGAAAAATTCGTGCGCCTGGATCCGCAGCGGCTCGGCCACCGCGTCCATGATGCGCTGGAGCAGGCGCAAGCCGTCGCCGTCGCCGGGATGGCCGGGCAAGACCAGCACGAACTCGTCGCCGCCCATGCGCGATACCGTGTCGCCCTCGCCCACGGCGCCCTTGATGCGCTCGCCCAGCACGCGCAGCATGGCGTCGCCGGCTTCATGGCCGAGCGTGTCGTTGACGAACTTGAAGCGGTCGAGGTCGACGAACACGACCCACAGTTCGGTGCCCGCGCGGTGCGCCTGCGCGATGGCGCTGGAGAGCCGCTCGGCCAGCAAGTGGCGGTTGGCCAGCCCGGTCAGGGCGTCATGGTTGGCCTGGTACTCCAGCTCGGCCTCGAAGCGCATCACGGCGCTGATATCGTACTGGGCCACCACGAAGTGGCTGATCGCGCCGCCCTCGTCGCGCACCGGAGCGATGAACAGGTCGTTCCAGTAGCCGCTGCCATCCTTGCGGTAGTTGCGCAGCACCACGTGGCCTTCGCGCTGTTCGCGCAGGGCGGCGCTGATTTCCTCGGTATTCTGCTGGTCGTGCCCGGCGCCATGCAGGGATTTGAGGCTTTTGCCGACCACCTCGGCGGAGGTGTAGCCGGTGATCGACTCGAACGCCGGATTGACGTATTCGACGGCATAGTCGGGCCCTTGGGCGTTGCAGATGATGACGGCGTTGGCCGATACTTCAATGACTTTTTCGCGCAGGCGCAGTGCCTTTTCCGTGCGTTTGCGCAGGGCCAGGTCTTCGGTCAGGCGCAGGTTGGCGAACTGCAGCGCCGCGGTGCGTTCGCCGGCGACGCGCTCGATCGTCGAGCTGCGCGACACCAGGTCGTAGATATACACGGTCATCAAAATGCTCGACAACAAGCCGCCGAGCAGCGCGTACCAGGAGCCGGCGCGGGTGTCGATGAATGAGCGCGGTTGCTGGGCCACCTCGATGAACCAGGGCTCGCCCGCCACCTGGAACACCGCATTTACCGGAGCCGCATGGTTGTACAGCAGCCAGACCGGCAGCGTCCCGGTAGCGCTGGATGGCGATTCCGCCTTGCCGTTGGAAAACGCGAGCTGGGTCGCTTGCGCCGAACCCGATGCATAGATGTTGATCGACATGCCGGGCTGGTCGAGCAGGCTGGCGTTGCGCAGCAGGGTATGGATCAGGTGGTCGACGCGGAACACGGCGGCGGTTTCGCCGATCACGGCGCGCTGGCGCTCTCGGACGGTGTCTTGCGGGGCCAGGCGCTGGTAGACCGGCGCGAGCACCAGGAAGCCGGTATGAAAACCCCGGTATTGCACCAGCGACAGCAGGCCGGTGGCGGCAACGCGGCCGTTGCGGCGCGAACGCGAGCGCGCATCGCCGTAGGTGGTCATGGCGGCGGTATCGAGCCCGAGCGCGATGCCATTGCCGGCGGTCGGTTCGATGTACTCGACCACGTTGTAGAAGGGGCGCCGGCGCGCCGGAACGTGGCGTTCGTTGATGAATTCGGTAATGGTAAAGTCCGGCACGCGGCGGCGTTGCAGCGCTTCATAGGCCGGACGCTCGGCGTCGCTCACCAGGCGCTGGAAGCTGAGCGCCTGCAGTTCGGGATAGCGGGCCAGCAAGGGCGCGGTAAAGCTGCGGAATTGTTCGCGCTCGACCACACCGAAGGTATTGAACAGCTGGTTGATGACCATGAGCTGCTCGATTGCATCCGCCAGCCCGCCGGACACCGCATTGATGCGCAGGTTCGCCTCTTGCTTGAACTGCAAGGTGCGCGCATGCGACTCGACCCGCCGCACCGAGGCGAACAGCAGCGCCGTCAGTGCCAGGCCGATCAGTAGCGCCAGGAGCGCCGATACCGAAACCGAAATGCGCACCTGGCGCAAAAAATTTCTCATCAGCCAATCTCCCGCCCGCATGCGCCCGGTCACCGCTCGCCGTAAGAACACGATACCTGAAAACGCGCCCTTTGTATGTACGCTTGCGTACGGACGCGCGCGGCGTTTACGTCCAGCATTGCGTCGTGGAATGACTGCGCGTGATATTCTGTCGGATTAACCACCCATCTCTCACTGGAAGAATAGGCTGTCTCCCATGTCCAGTAAGCACGACCCTAATCAGAATCACCTGCTGGCAGCGCTGCTTGACGCCGAATTCGACCGTCTGGCGCCGCACCTCGAACTGGTTCCCCTGCTGCTTGGCGACGTGTTGTCCGAATCCGGCGACAAGTTGCACCATTTGTACTTCCCCACCACCGCGATCGTCTCGCTCCATTATCTGCTGGAAAATGGCGGCTCGTCCGAAATTGCCGGGGTCGGCAATGAAGGCGTGCTCGGCGTATCGGTATTCATGGGCGGCGACAGCACGCCCAGCCGCGCCGTGGTGCAGACGCGCGGCCATGCCTACCGCTTGCCGGCCGCGATCCTGATGGAAGAATTCAACCGCGGCGGCCACGTGATGCGCCTGCTGCTGCGCTACACCCAGGCCTTGCTGACGCAAATGTCGCAAACGGCGGTGTGCAACCGGCACCATTCGGTGGAGCAGCAACTGTGCCGCTGGCTGCTGCTGACCCTGGACCGCCTGCCGTCCAATGAATTGACCATGACCCAGGAATTGATCGCCAACATGCTCGGCGTGCGGCGCGAGGGCGTGACCGAAGCGGCCGGACGCCTGCAAGGCTACGGCTACATCAGTTACCGGCGCGGGCACATCACGGTGCTCGACCGGGCCGGGCTGGAAGACGATGTGTGCGAATGCTACGCCGTCGTCAGGAAGGAATTCACGCGCCTGCTGTCGGACGTGCGTCACCGCCAGGGAAACATCGGATGAGTACCGGTTTCCTGCACAACACCTCGGTCGAGCGCCTGATGGTGATCGGCTTCGGCGCCACCCTGGCGGTGCTGCTGCTGGTCGGCGGCATCGCCCTGAACTATGCGGTGGATTCGGCAGGGGCGGTCAACCTGATCAAGGCCAGCATCATCCTGCTGCTGATTTTCCTGGCGCTGCTGTTCGTGCGGGTGCAGCGCGCGATCAGCAAGCGTACCGAGGCCGAGCGGGCGCTGCACGCGGTGCCGCTGCTCAAAGCCGGCGCGCTGCAAGATGCGATTTTCAACAGCGCCAATTTTTCCAGCATCGCCACCGATGCCCAGGGCGTGATCCAGATCTTCAACGTCGGCGCCGAGCGCATGCTGGGCTACGCCGCCGCCGAAGTGGTCGACAAGCTGACCCCGGCCGACATTTCCGACCGCCCGGAACTGGAAGCGCGCGCCGCCGAACTGAGCCACGAAATGGGCGAGCCGATCGCCACCGGCTTTGAATCGATGGTGTACAAGGCCCTGCGCGGGATCGAAGACATTTACGAACTGACCTATATTCGCAAGGATGGCACGCGCTTTCCGGCGCTGGTGTCGGTCACGGCGCTGCGCGACGCGCCCGGCCGCGTGATCGGCTACCTGCTGATCGGCAGCGACAATACCGCCCGCAAGCAGGTCGAGGCCGAACAGGCGCTGCTCGACCAGCGCCTGCGCGACCAGCAGTTCTATACGCGCTCGCTGATCGAATCGAATACCGATGCCCTGATCGCCACCGATCCGCGCGGCATCATCAGCGACGTCAACCAGCAGATGGAAGCGCTCACCGGCTGCACCCGCGACGAATTGATCGGCGCGCCGTTCAAGAGCTATTTTTCCGAGCCGGAACGGGCGCAGGAAGCCGTCACGCGCGTGCTGCGCGAAGGCAAGGTGACCAATTACGAGCTGACGGCGATGGCGCGCGATGGCACGCAGACGGTGGTGTCGTATAACGCCAGCACCTTCTACGACCGCGAGCGCAAGCTGCAGGGCGTGTTCGCCGCCGCGCGCGACGTGACCGAGCGCAAGCAGTTCGAGTATGCGCTGCAGGAAACCAATGCCGAGCTCGAAAGCGCGCGCGCCACGGCCGACAAGGCCAACCGCGCCAAATCCGAATTCCTGTCCTCGATGAGCCACGAACTGCGCACCCCGCTCAACGCCGTGCTCGGCTTTGCCCAGCTGATGGCGTCCGACGTGCCGCCGCCGGCCCCGCACCAGCAGCGTTCGATCGACCAGATCCTCAAGGGCGGCTGGTATCTGCTGCGCCTGATCAACGAAATCCTCGACCTGGCGATGATCGAATCGGGCAAGGTAACGATGTCGCAGGAATCGATGTCGCTGGGCGAGGTGCTGCTCGACTGCCAGGGCATGATCGGCCCGCAGGCCGCCACCCGCAACCTTGGCCTGCATTTTCCGATCGTCGACAAGCAGCTCTTTATTCACGCCGACCGCACCCGCGTGAAACAGGTGATGATCAACCTGCTGTCGAACGCGATCAAGTACAACCGCGAAGGCGGCTCGGTGAGCGTGACCTGCGACCTGGTGGCCGACGGCCGGGTGCGCGTGAGCGTGGAAGATACCGGCGCCGGCCTGGCGCCCATGCAGCTGGCGCAACTGTTCCAGCCGTTTAACCGCCTGGGCCAGGAAAACAGTACCGAGGAAGGCACCGGCATCGGGCTGGTGGTCACCAAGCGCCTGGTCGAGCTGATGGATGGCCGTATCGGCGTCGACAGCACGGTCGGTTCCGGCACCGTGTTCTGGGTCGAATTCGCCAGCGCCGCCGAACCCGCGCTGGCGCCGGAGCACGATGATGACCTGGAGCGCAGCCGGCGCCAGGCTGCCGCGCGCAGGATCGGCCGCCAGCCGAGCCTGCTGTACGTGGAAGACAATCCGGCCAACCTGGCGCTGGTCGAGCAATTGATGGAGCGCCGCGGCGACCTGCAACTGCTGACCGCCGTGGACGGCTACCACGGGGTCGAAATGGCGCGCGCCTGCAAGCCCGACGTGATCCTGATGGATATCAACCTGCCCGGCATGAGCGGCTACGGCGCGCTCAAGATCCTGCGCGAAGACAGCGGTACCGCGCACATTCCGGTGGTGGCGCTGTCCGCCAACGCCATGCCGCGCGACATCGAAAAAGGCTTGGAAGCGGGATTTTTCCGCTACCTCACCAAGCCGATCCGCGTGCGCGAATTCATGGATGCGCTCGATCTCGCCATCCAGCACGCGGCTGAACACGGCCTCGCCGAACCTGTCGACACCGGCACCAATGCACCATTATGAAAGAACGACATGCTTGACCCTTCTGAAATCCTGAGTGGCAACATCCTGATCGTCGATGATCAGGAAGCGAACGTGATGCTGCTTGAACAAATGTTGCGTAACGCAGGTTACGTCAACATTTCCACGACTCAGGATCCGCGCACCGTGTGCGCCGCCCACGCCGAACACGGCTACGACCTGATCCTGCTCGACCTGCAGATGCCGGAGATGGACGGGTTCGAAGTGATCGAAGGACTCAAGCTGATCGAGCGCGGCGGCTACCTGCCGGTACTGGTGATTACCGCCCAGCCAGGGCACAAGCTGCGCGCGCTCAAGGCTGGCGCCAAGGATTTCGTCAGCAAGCCATTCGATCTGATCGAGGTGCAGACGCGCATCCACAACATGCTGGAAGTACGCCTGCTGTACCGCCGCCTGGCCGACTACAACCGCCAGCTCGAACAGACGGTGCTGGAGCGCACCGCCGAACTGCGCGCCAGCGAAGCGCGCTTCCAGCGCTTTACCGAGCTGTCGTCGGACTGGTACTGGGAGCAGGATGCGCAGGGCCAGCTGACCCGGTTTTCCGGTCCTGTCAGCGAGATGCTGGGCATCGGCGCCGACAGCGACGGCGACGGCGGCTGGAACCCGGACGAACGTGCCCAGCTGAAGGAGAATATCGCCAGCCGTACGCCATTTCTCGATTTCATTTTCACGCGCACGCGCGCCGATGGCACGGTGCAGTACCTGCAAGTGAGCGGCGAACCGATGTTCGATTCGTCGAGCCGGTTTACGGGGTATCGCGGGATCGGCATGGATATCACCGAGCGCATGAACTGGCGGCCGGCCGCAGCGGCAACGCCCGCTTGAGCTGCGAGGCCACTACCTGTTGATCCGTCGGTGCCGCATAGCGGAGCTGTAAGCTGTTCCGTTCGACCACCACCTGTAGAGCCGTCGCCCCCGCGCCAAGGCGGCGCTCGGCGGGGGCCCAGGTTCGCTCCGCAGCCTCGTACGTCATCTATCAACCTTGTCCGTGCGACACCATCCGCCGATGTTGGGTACGCTGTCACCACACAGCACCCACCATTTCCGGAGGCACCATGACAGGCATCAGCACGCTCGACCCCGATAATTTCCCTGAAACCCCGGACCGCAAGCTCGGCACCGGCCACGGTACCGGCGCCCTCGGCCCCAGCGATTCCTCCGACAGCGGCAGCGACCTGGTCGGCGCATCGGGCCTGGCGCGCGACGACGTGCTCGAGCTCGGCAGCGGCACCACCTCCGACCTTGAAGCGGGCACTGCCGGCGGCGCCGGTCCCGGCATCGGCGACTCCGACCTCGACACCGATGCCAGCGGCACCGGCGAGCGCGCCGCCGCCGGGCGCGACACCACCGTGCGCGACGGTGCCGACATCGACGTCGACCACATCGAATCGATTCCCCCGGTTCCGCTCGACGAGGACGATCTGGCATTCATGGCCAGTGCGCCGCCGGGACAGGCGCCAGGCGGCAAAAAGGGCGCCCCCCCTAACAGCGCGCACAGCAAGGGCCTGGTACGCATCGACAGCGCCGTGTAAGTGCTCGATTCGGCCAGCCGCGCCACCATGCCCATGCCCTGGCGTTCGCGCATGGCATTGGCCGGGTCGGGTGCGTGCAGGGCATCGTGGCGGCGCCGCGTGGCGCGCCTGACGGGAGGCGCGCGCATCCGCTTGCGAAACAGCGCCTGCCGCAGGTAGCGGTCCATCAGCGACGGCAGGTGAAAGCCGCCGGGCGACATCAGCCTCGACGCCGCGCCCACGACTACGGCGCGGCGCGGATGGCGCGCCGCGTACAGGATGGCTTGCGCCACCAGTTCGGGCGCGTGGATGGGTGGGGGCAGGGCTGCTTCCCTGTCCATATAGTTTTTTGCGTGCACGGAGAACAGGGTATCGACCGCCGCCGGCTTGATCAGGGTGACCGATACCGGCGCCCCATCTGCGCCAGCGCGATCCGCAGCGCATCCGTGAAGCCTTTGAGCGCGTGCTTCGATGCCGAGTACATCCCCTGCAGCGGCAGCGCCAGGTCCGATACGTCGCTGCCCAGGTTGATCAGGGTAGCTGCTCGAGGGCATCGCGCCCGCGCGCGGCCAGCACCAGGCTGGCGCCTTCGTCGGCGGCCATGCGCGCGGTGGTCAGGCCGATGCCGCTGGTGGCGCCGGTGATCACGATCACCTGCTCCTTGAGGGGTTTGAGTCGGGGTTTCATCAGGCATCCTTTCGTGGGTAGGCTCACAAAGGACAGACAGCGTAGGGCGGTGTTTGGTTCGCCGCTGCCGGCGGATGTCCGGGTGCGGGAAGACCATCCCCGCCAGGCGCTGGCGGGGATGGCGGGCCGGTCAGCCCAGGTGTTTCTTGAAGAAATCCATGGTGCGCTGCCAGGCCAGCCTGGCGGCCGCTTCATCGTAGCGCGGGGTGGTGTCGTTGTTGAAGCCGTGCTCGACGCCTGGATACACGTAGTGCTGGTAGTCGACCTTGTTGGCCTTGAGCGCCGCTTCGTACGCGGGCCAGCCGGCCAGGATGCGTTGATCCTTTTCGGCGTCGTGGATCAGCAGTGGCGTTTTGATCTTGGGCACTTCGGCGGCGGGCGTCTGGGTACCGTAGAACGCTACCGAGGCGGCCAGGTGCTTGACCACGGTCGGCAGGTAGTTGGCGATGCCGCCGCCGTAGCAGAAGCCGACCACGCCGACCTTGCCGCTGCTGATGGGCAGGGCCTTGAGGATGGCGGCCGCTTCGACGAAATCGGCGCGCGTCTTGGCCTGGTCGAGTTTGCCGAACAGTTCGCGCGCCTTGTCTTCGTCGCCGGGATAGCCGCCGAGCGGGAACAGGGCATCGGGAGCGAAGGCGATGTAGTTGTCGAGCGCGACGCGGCGGGCGATGTCTTCGATGTGCGGATTGAGGCCGCGGTTTTCGTGCACCACCAGCACGGCCGGCAGCTTGCCTTTGGCATTGGCGGGCTGCACCAGGTAGCCGCGCAGTGTGCCGTAGCCCTGGGGCGAGGGATATTCGACGTAGCTGGCCTTGATGCGCGGGTCGGTGGGCGCCACCACCTGGGCCGCGAAACTGGGGGAGAGCGCCGCCAGCATGGCGGCCGCCGTGGCGCCGCCGACCGCATAGCGGCCCGCCTGCGACAGGAAACCGCGGCGGTCGAGCTGGCCGTGTACATACTGGTCGAATAACTTCAGCACTTCGGGATCGAAATCTTTAGCGGTCATGCGTGTCATCGTTGACGTCTCCTCGTAGTTGCAGTGGCCGGGAAGAGTTCCTTGGCGCTCCGATCATACCCCGGCCAGGGGCGCCGCGCGTTTGGTGCGCGACGATTTGCTCTGCAACAGGATGGCGTCAATGGCCGTCCGTGCTGTTGCCGATTTCCGGATCGGGGGAGGCTGCCAGCTTGATGAACTTGCCATTCTCGAAAATCTGGAAAATCAGGATGACACCGCGCCGGGTACCTTTGTAAATCGGAATGATCAACTCGCCCTTCTCATTGGCCAGCATGAAGTTCGGCACCTGCCGGGCGTCGCTCAGTGTCTTTGCGACGGCGGCATACAAGGTGGCGACATGGACCGGCTTGCCGGCATCGGCTGGCGCGGGGATGTCTTGTTCCTCACTGCCGGGCCGTTTCTTCCACATCTTGAAGCCCACGAAGTCGCCGTTGCCGTTTTGAAACTCAGCCCGCATGTGCTGCGCGGTCGGCGCGGCAATCTTTGTTCCGGCTTCATCATAATAGGTATAGTCAATCTTGATGGCATGCGTTTCATCCATCGTGATCACCGGGCGCACTTGATACATCGAGGTTTTATAGTCGTGCTGTGGATCAGGCATCATGGTTTCCATAGGAGGTGGGTTGGGAGGTGTAACGGATCTCAGGGACTGGAGCGGCCGGAGATGAGTGGTGCGATGCTCGTCTTGTTGCATTTCATTGCCTGGCGCCGCGCCAGTGTCACGATGTTGGCATCATTCATCCGCGTCAGCGAACGCAGCGCGTCATTCACCTCGCCGCAGCCCTGCGATCGCGCGGCAAGGGGCAGGGCATCGAGGTGGCGCAACTGCAGAAGCACCAGGCGCGCATGCATGTCCATATCCTGCCAGCTTGGCGCGGAACTGGCCGCGAGCGCATCGAGCCCTTTCCTGGCAAGGCTGATGTCGCGGGCAGCGGCATCGAAGCTGCCTTGTTGCAGTGCCATGTTGGCGCCGATCGCCGCAACCCGGATCCGGGTCTCCAGCCCGAGCCGCTTCTGCTTCTTGAGCGCGGCGGCTTCCCGCTCGATGCTGGCGGTCAGCGCGGCGAGCGCCTGCTGCGCATGCATCTCGGGATCGGCCTCCAGCCTGGCCAGCAGCAAGCCTGCGTCCAGGTGCACGCTTTCGGCGCGCCAGCGAAGGTTGTCCGGGTCGTTTTCCACGGCGCTCTTGAGCCGGGCCTGTGCGCTCACCAAGGCGTCCACCGCCTCGTGCCGCCTTGCGAGACCCGACAAGGCTTCCGCGCGGCGAACGTTAAGCACGGCCAGTTCATGCAGGCGCACTTTGTCGCCCGGATGCGCTGAAAAGAGCTGGTTCTCCGTGACCAGCGCGGCCTCGTACAGGGCCAGTGCCTCGCCATCGTTGCCAAGTGCATGCTCGCTTTGGCCGAGCCAGGATTGTGCATTGACCAGTGCGTGGGCAAGCTCCGGGTCATCCGGACGGCTTGCGAGCACGCTGCGTTTGGCCGCCATGGCCAATGCGAAATAGGACTGCGCCTCTGGCCAGTGCATTGAGCGCACGGCGATCGAACCGAGGCTGTTGAGCGCAAACCCCAGTTCCTTGGTCGCTTCCTGGTCGGCAGGGGCCACCCGTTGCCAGCGCAGGCAGGCATCGCGGTAGGCCGACATGGCACGGCGGGCGGCAGGCAGATCGCCCTGGTCGAAAGCGATTTGCCCCTGCCAGAAGGCGGTCGCACCGACGGTCTTGTAATAATCGCCCGGGTGCGATGGAAGGCGTCCTTCCAGGGGGGGCAGCAGCCGGCTGGCCTCGTCGAGCGCGCGCAGCGCCGTCGGCGTATGGTCTTTCCCGCGGGTACTGTTTACTTCCGCCACCACCACCAGCGCTTTCGCACGCTGCAAGGTGTCTTCGGCTGTCTCGCCTTCGAATGCCGGGCCACGCAGCAGGGCGACGCCTTCGTCGCCGACCCTTCCCAGCAAGTCGAGCCGGCCGATCGGACGCAGCCGGTCCGCCAGGTCGCCGAGCATAAAGGATGACAATTTCTGGCTCTGTGCTTCGCGGTGTTCGGCCATGCGCGCCATTTGCGCGTAGCGCATTGCCGCGATGGTCGCCAGCAGCGCCAATCCGGCGAGGCCGGCGACGATGACGCGCCGGGTCCATGCTTGCCGTTTCATTCGTGCAAGGGAGCGATGGACGTAGTCGCCGGCTTCGGCGGAAAAGAGTGTTGGATACTGATGCAATGCCGCTGCGGCTTGCCAGAGTTTCTCGCCACTGGGCAGGAGAAACGCAGCGGCATGTCCCGCCTCGTCCCAGCGCTCGATCCATGCGCTCAGTTCATCGCGCACGGCCAGGCTGGCGCGATGGTGATGCAGCCAACTGGTGATCCGTTGCCACTGCCGTAACATGGCCTCATGCGCCACCCGCACGGAGCGGATGCCATGATACTGGGCGGAAACGAGCAGGCGGGCATGGACCAGGGCGTCAACCAGCCGCGCCTCGGCATCGTCGCCCAGATCGGTATATTTGCACCAGCGTCCGGTCGGGGCCACGTCGTCCTGTCCCAGGCTGATCAGCTTGGGAAGCAATCTGGGCAAGGCTGCCTGCTGTTCGCCCGGCAATTGGGCCAGGACCGATTCGGCACGAAAACTGATTGCGCCTTCCAATCCGCCCAAGGCATCGTAGGCACCCCAGCTCAACAGACCGCCCGGCTCGCGGGCTTCGTACAGCGCTTGCAGCGTGTACTGGAGTAGTGGCAGGGCATCGCGGGCCTGCAGTGCATCGCTGTAAATCCGGTCGTCCAGGCGTTGCAGTCCGCCCGGATCACGGCCATACACCAAGCCTGCCGCCTGGGCCGGCAGGCGGACGATCTGGGACAGCGCTTCCGCATCGGGCGAGAGCAGATCCATATGCGCACTTGCCGCCTTGTCGACCATGAAGACAGGGAGCTCGGTGAGGCCGGAATAAAAGTCGTTCCTGCACAAGGCAATGACAAGCACCAGCCGGCTGCGGATGATGGTGCCGAGCACCTCCATCCACTCACCCAGCCTGGCTGGCGGCATGCCATTGCACAGCGCCTCCATCCGGTCGAGAACGAGCAGCACAGGGACGTCGTCGTTGTGCCGCTTGACAGGCACGAGCGCGAGACGGATTTCCCGCAGCACGGTAGCGGTATCCGAGCGCAAGGCGCAGGCAAGGGTGGCGATGCTATATCCTTGCAGGAGGGGAGTTCCTTCATGTTCCCAGTCCAGCATGCCGCCGGCCAGGATCTCGAACACATCTCCTTGTTCGGTTTCTCCCAGGTCGATCACGGCAAACGCGGCGATCGATAGTGCGCAGCCTGAGGTCGCGGATTGAAGCAGCCGGGGAATCAGCCCGGCCTGCACCAGGGATGTTTTGCCGGAACCACTGGCACCCAATACCACCACCAAGGGGTAGCCGCGTGTCCATTGCCGCAACAGACGCGCATGCAGTTCCGCGATGGCGGCGTCGCGTCCGAAAAAGATACTGGCGTGAGCGGGGCCGAAAGGAGAAAGTCCCAGAAATGGTGATGCGTCCCTCCAGGTGTCGCGGTGGGCGCGCGGACCTTGTTCGGAGAGCAGGTGCAAGCGCCCGATCAGGCGGTAACCGCGCAAACGCACGGTTTCAATAAAGCGCGGCACTTTCGTGGAATCGCCCAGCGCCTTGCGCAGCATGGCGATGGTTTTGTGGACCGGATTGTCGCCCGTGATCTGGTCGGGCCAGCATGCGCCGAGCAGGGTGTCGGTGGACACGACTTCCTGCGGATGCTGGCAAAAATAGTGCAGCACCGCCATGACGAGCGGTTCGAGCGTGATGGTTTCGCCGCTACGTTCAATTTGACGAGCAGAAATATTGATGCGCCAATTTTCGAGTAAATAGTGTTCCGGCTGTAATTTTTGCTTACTCACACGCGCATTCCTTGCTCGGTAGGGGCGGATGGCAGCGAGTACAGGTGGCGCTACTATCAGTCAATATGATCATAATAGTAACATGAAACTTTCAGGCATTAAACATTGATACTTTGCAATTGGCAAAACGCCTCCTTGGGCCTGGGCGGCGCAAGGCAGGCATGCCGTTGCCGCAGTGGCGCGGGTGGCGCCGGGAGGGCGGCGGGTATTGGCACAGTGCGCTCGCGGTGCTGCGCAGCGGCACTCGCGCTGCCGGCCGGGAGCGGCCTTGCCTGGCACATGAACGAGGTTCGGCGCCATCGCACCGAACCTCGTTCACCCATCAGAAACAGGTTTCCCGCAGCGCTTCAGGATGCCGTCGACAGGCTGCTCGCTTCACCTGAAAAAACCAGCCGCAGGGCGCTCACGCGCTCCAGATTCAAGCTCTGGCCTCCTTGAAGGCTGAACTGGAATTCCCAGCCGGTAAAAGGCGTCGGCATGAAAAAATCATCCCGATAGCGGGGGGCGATATCGCCGTCATAACGCACCGCCCCGCTGTTGACGGCATACTGGAAGTTCTTCTGGAGCGGAGCCGCGATGAAGCCGGCCACCCCGCCATCGGCCGTCCGGTCATGGTAGATGCCTGAACTGCGCATGCGCACCCTGAGGTCTCCCGGCGCGGCCAATCCATCGAGGAAAACGCACAGGCGCCCCATCCTGATCCGTGAAAATCCGGCAAAGGCCGGGTGAGCCGGATCGAGCGTGAGCTGGATGCGCCGCTGTTCGCGCAACATCGCCAGCGTGTGCGGGTCATCGATGACGATCTCGATATCCGTCATGGTTTGCGGGGGCGTGCGCAAGGCCTTCAGACTGAGTTCCTTGCCGCAGATGGCGGCGATGTGGCGACAGAGGCTGTCGATATCATCGGTGATGCGTGGAAGGGCAGGCAGTTCGGCGGGCGGCATCAGGGTGAAATAGGCCAGGGCACGGCGATACGATTCCAGTGCGATGTACACGGAACGCTTGGCATCGATCAATCTGGCAAAAACGCCCGGAATCAGCGCCTTCCTTATTTGCAGCGCATCGCTGCCGGACTGTATCTGCCGGCGCAGGCAGGCCGCCATGGTTTCAGCGCTGCGACGACGCAAGACGAGTTCGACATACTGGGCGTTGGCGCGCGCCACCGCGATCCGGGCCTGGCAAAGCGCCTTGGCCGAAACCAGCATCTGCTTGAACTCAAGGCGGTATTCGCACCCGCCTTCAATCTCGGACAGCACGTTATTGCCCATGCTGTCAAACAAAAAGTCCATGCTGTTTTCAAGGGCCAGCCATTCGTGTTCCCCGCCCGTGACCATCGCTATCCCGCTCAAGGCCGTTTTGCTCAGTTCGGTGCGGATCCTGGTTTCAGAACCGCTGCATATTTTCTGGCTGACATCCTGCATGAGCTTGGCCATCTGAGTGATCTTGTAGATCGCAAGCGCCGCCTTGGCGACGCCGGCCACGGCGGCGATACCATCGGCGGCCTTTTCGCTCAGCTGCGCGATCGCATCCGCGGTGGCGCCGGTTTTTTTCGGTGCGCCATCCGGGAGGCCAGCGTCGCCCCGATCCGCGCCGATGGAAATGTGCTCCCAGTCCGAGTCGAGGTCGATCCCTGTCCACGGTCCGTCAGCGTCGTCGTCGATGAAGTACCCGTGCGTCGGGTCGGACACCACCGGCACAGCGCCACCACCCTGTGTTCCTACTCCGGTTTTCGGGGCGGGCATGCCTCCCACCACACACGCAACGGACAGCAGCAACTTGCCGCTTTCCACGACCAGATCGAAAACCGAACTGAGGATCTTTTTTTCCTCCCAGCGCCTGATTCCCAGAGCGAAGTTATTGGCGGCGGCGCCCAATTGCAAGCGGGCTTGGCTGAGCTGGCTGCCCGCCTGGCCGCTCGCCAGCACAATCTCTATCCTGGTCTGATTGGCTTGCAATTCCAGCTTCGTGGCCAGATCGACTTGCTCTTGACGGTCTTGCCATGCCCACTGCAGGTCATCCAATTTGTTCTGTTCGTTGCTGGCCTGGTCCTGCAGACGATTCCAGGCATCCTGCCGCAGCAGCAGCAGCTCTTTCAGCGAGCTGGCCGAGGCGGCATAGATCTGATGGTCCAAAGGGGGAACCGCGATCATCCTGGCGCCGGCGGCCGACGCCGACTGAAGATCGACGATCATGGCCAGCGCCTGGCCGGCGAGCGCTTCGGTCAAGGAATGGTGGCAAGCGATATCGACCACCCAGCTCAACTGGGCGATGGCCAGGCCCGGGAAATCCGCGGACAACAGGACGGCGAGCGTACTGAGCGCCTGCAAATGGTAATGTAGCGGGGATCCGACATAGACCAGTGCCGGATCGATGTCACATGCGTTCAGTTCTCTCACGCCATGCCGGTGCGCATGCAGTCCCTTCGCCATATGCCCGTTTCCCGTCCACTGGATCGTCTGTTCGGCCAGGTCGTGGCCCACCAGGGCCAGCGTCAAGCCCGGCTCGGCGGCCTCGGTCGCATGCGCGATTTCCTGCGCGAACAGGTAGAGTTCGCCCTGATGTTCGCCGGCATTGCTGACGACGATCGCCGCGCCGGTGGCCACTTCGATTCTGCGTGCAACGATCAGGACCGGGCGGTCGAGCATGACCACATGATCGATAATGAGCACGTCGCAATAGAGGGCGCCGAAGCGGGCGGGCGCTGTTTGACCTACGCATTGGTCCAGGTTGATATGCACATCGCTCAGTTCGGCACCGGATTCGCTGCGCATCGCTTGCGCAGGGAATTGGATGGCCTTGAAACTGGCTTCGGTATAGAGGCTGGTGCGTAAAGAGTCGGTAAATTGTTCTGATTTCATGATGGTGGGACCTATATCAGGATTGTCGTGGGTGCGCTATATGTTCATTGCATGGGGGTGGAAGGCGGGCTGACCTGGGTCCGCCCGCCTTCAATCACGCCGCCTTTTTTTGAGCGTCAAGAACAGCATCGACCTCGCGCTTCAGGTCGCCAATCGAGTTGTTTTCAGGCGCAATTTTGATATACGGATCGACCAGCAACGCGTTCAAGGGGCCGCATAATTGGCTCCAGGCTTGTTGCGCGATGCCGGCGTAGACCTTCACGATGCCCACACTGCGGAGCTGATCTTCGCCGCTCATCTTGAGCGCCGACTGATAGACAGTGTCCAGACCGCCGGAAATCTTGGTCCAGCCGTTTTGCAGGGAAGTGAGCGCAGAGATGGCCCGGTCTGTTTCTTTCAGCGCCTGCGTGACGCCTTTATCCGCAGTCCCTTGTACGGCGCGCACAGCCAGCGCGGTGTTCAGCTCTTTCGTCTTGTTCTGAAGATCGGTCGTCAAGCGCTCGATTTCCGCCAGCATGTGGCTGGCCTTGTCGCCAAAAATCGCCGCGACGATGACTGCCGCAAAAAAACCAAACCCCGGGATCCAGCCATAGGTCGGCGTCGTTGTGGCAACGACGACATCGTGATGGTATTCCTTCTTATCTGCGGCGAGCTCTTCGCTTAGCTTTTCCAGTTCCCCCTTTTTGCCATCTTCCCCGGCCAAGTAATGCAAGGTTGCATCGCTGGTAGCCTCATCGGTCAGGATTTGTTCCTTGACAATACCTAACTTGCCCTCCGCAGTCTGCAGCTTGGCTTTGAATTGAGATAATTTTTTGATAATCTCGCCGGCATTGGCCGAATTTTTTTGGGCTTGCGCCTGCAGATCTTTCAATAAGACAAAGGCGTCGCCGAATTTTTTTTCTTGCATCATTGAAATAATGTTTGAAAAAATACCGAGCTCACTTTCATCGCTGGAATCTTTTGCGAACGCATTGACGGAATTACCCAGCGCGACCACCGCAGGAAAAGTTTCGCTAATGAAGTTCCCGCATGAGCCGTTAATTTCTTTATAGCCTTCCAGCATGAGCGGGAAAAAACTGAAACCGGCCGGTTCAGTGATCTTCAATTCCAGTTTCAGCTGTTCTTCGCTGTTCGGCAGCTTGTTTCCCCAAGCTGCAAACAGCTGCAGGTCATGCCAGAGTTGCCACATCTGTCCTTTCGGTTTGTCCGCTGCGGGGGAAAACAGTGTATTGAATTCCGTAATGCCATCGATCGTCGACAAGGTATCGCCGTTCAAAATATTGCCCATTTTTGACTCCTGAAAAATCATGAAAGAAGGCCGCTGTGCGCTGGCCAGAAAGTACAGGTCGCCCACTCGCCGGGGAGTGGCTTGCCTGTCCAAACATCTTGATCGATGGGCGAAAAATATACCTTCCGACAATCTTACGAGCCGGTAAGCCAGAAAAAAATCGCGTGGAATCATGGACTTAGGCTGGTGCCGTGCCTGGAGGGGGTGTTGAGGCAATCGCAGGAACGGAATATGGCTTGTCGTCGCACGGAGCGTCATGCGGTGATGGGCATAACAGGACGAGGCGTGCCGGCGTCCGCCGCAAGCGTTCATCGCGCATGAGAAACGGGTTTTGCTGAACGGGCGGCTCTTGATCGCTGGCTTTATATGCGAGCGGGGAGCGAATGGCGTTGCGCCGGCGGACTGAAAAACCGCTTGCCATGCTGGCGTTTTTTTCTATCCGAAGGCGGCGCGGGGATAGGGCGTTCCGATGCCGGGGTATCCAGAACGGCGCTGGCGGCGCGCCAGGCATCGTTGAATAGGGCCGGCTCGCAGCCGATCGCCGACGGCTTATTTTTTCACGCTGCTCCGGATTCTGCTTATTGCAGGTGGCGGCATATCGACGCCATTGCGATTTTGCCGCAATGGCGCCGAATTACTGATCGGCGCGCTCGGGCCGGACTTGGCGCGGGGGTGATGGTGCATGGCTTGTTGGTCGCGTCGATGGACTTGAATCGACACAATCGGGAGCTGTTCCCGAAGCCGCTGATTTGACGGCGCCGAGATCTTGCAATTGAGAGAGCGTCATTCCCGCAGCCACCAATCCGATTGCATACGATAGAGGGCGACCGCTTCAGGAACCCGCTCAACCTGGATTTCCCAAACCTGGATGTCCGGCCGGCGACTGGCCTGTCGCGCACATGATGGTCGAATCAATCTCATCCGGGTCTGCAGCCGGTTTTGCAGGCATCGCGCGGGGACGACGCAATTACTTCTTGCCGGTCAGGTAAACCTGGTCGAACACGCCGCCATCGGCGAAGTGGGCCTTCTGGGCCTTGCTCCAGCCGCCGGCCACGTCATCGATGGTGAACAGCTTGACCTTGGGGAACTGCGCGGCGTATTTGGCGGCAATCTTCGGCACCACCGGACGGTAGTAATTCTTGGCCGCGATTTCCTGGCCTTCATCGGTGTACAGGAATTGCAGGTAGGCTTGCGCCACCTTGCGCGTGCCACGCTTGTCGACCACCTTGTCGACCACGGCAACCGGCGGTTCGGCCAGGATGCTGAGCGATGGGGCGATAATGTCAACCTTGTCCGGGCCGAGTTCCTTGATCGCCAGCAGCGCTTCGTTTTCCCAGGCGATCAGCACGTCACCGATGCCGCGTTCCACAAACGTCGTGGTCGCGCCGCGCGCGCCGGAATCGAGCACCGGCACGTTTTTATACAGCTTGCTGATGAATTCCTTGGCCGTCGCTTCGGTGGCGCCCGGCTGGCGCAGGGCGTAGCCCCAGGCAGCAAGGTGGTTCCAGCGCGCCCCGCCCGAAGTCTTGGGGTTCGGCGTGATCACGGCGACACCCGGTTTGACCAGGTCGCTCCAATCCTTGATGCCTTTCGGATTGCCTTTGCGTACCAAAAACACGATCGTGGAAGTGTAGGCGGCGCTGTTGTGCTGCAAGCGCTTTTGCCACTGGGGCGACACGCTGCCGCGCTCGGCGATGGCGTCGATGTCGTAGGCCAGCGCGAGCGTGACCACGTCCGCTTCCAGCCCGTCGATCACCGCGCGGGCTTGCTTGCCCGAACCGCCGTGGGATTGCTTGACCGAGACCTTGTCGCCCGTCTTGGCTTTCCATTGCTTGGCAAACGCGGTATTGACGTCCTGGTACAGCTCGCGGGTCGGGTCGTACGACACATTGAGCAAGGTAACATCAGCGGCGATGGCAGCTTGTGACAGCAGGGTCAGTGCGATCAGCGACTGGCATATTTTTTTTAACAGCATGGTGGGCTCTCTCGGTGGCAAGTTCGGGGAATAAACAGCATAAATCCCCCCCACCGGACAGAACACGAATTAAATCAGCTTTGCATATGCGTTTAATGTGCCTTGGAGAGGATCAGCAGCCAGCGGCGCATCAGCAGCACTTCCACATGGCCTGGCTCGACGCCGGTGTCGCATTCGATGATGGGGTTGACCGTGTAGAAGCGCTTGCGGAAATCGCGCGTCACCAGCACTTCGCGGCGGCCGAGGCGCATCAGGAATGGGGTGGGAGCGTATTCGAGGCCGAAGTTACCGTTTAGTGGAGTCATGACGAATTCCTTTGTGGGTTTGCGTTGATCGAGTGATTCAAGAATAGCACAACTACTGTATGAATCCACAGGTACTGTATAAATAAACAGTTGTTTGTCGTTTTGCGGCATCGGCCCCGTTGCCCGTCAGGAATAGGCGATGTGTGGCCGCCGCAGGCCGCCGGCGCCATGCGCGGACGGAGCCTGGGCCAGCGCCATGATCTGGTCCTTGCCGATGGCCATCGGTGCGGCGCCGCAGCCGTTCGGACGACAGACGTAGCCGGGGTGCGCGACCCGTTCGGGGCAGGCCGCCAGGTCCGCCAGCGGATGCTGGCGCGGGCGCGGACCAGAACACGGTGGTCGCGGCGAGGAGGGTGGCAAATCGGTTCAATCGCACAGGTTTCTCCGGCGGGAAGGGATGGGGGCGCTGCTGTTTTGCCGATTTTGTAAAAAGCTTCCGGCGCCGGGTTTGATTCATCTCCATCCGCCCGCCTTGCGCTAGCCGCCGCATGCCGGCGTTTGACGCGGCTTGAGCGGGGCATCTGCGTTCGCTCAACAAGCCGCTTGCTGGGCTGCGCGAGGTGTAATATTTGGCGCACAGCAACAATTTGATTGACTACTGTGCAAGTCGCGGCGATACTGCGCCCAAGCTGGCTGTTGCGCAATATGATCTGACGTATCATGTTGATTGTTACGTCCATGCCCGGTGGACCAGGTAAAACCGGTTTTGTGTGCCGTCAGCAGTGCCCGCGGGAGCCTGTGGCGCTCGTTCATTGATTGGGGTTCTATTCATGCCTGACCCAAAGGCGGTCAATTCTGCGCTGTACAACACGGTGCGGAAAGACGTGGCGCGCTACGTCAGAAACAAGTTGCGGAGCATGGAACTCGATGTCACCGCCCTCGAACTGCATAACTCCAGTTCGACCAAGACCTTGCGCGTGTACGTCACGGTCAGCCGGACCACCAACCTGAAGGCACTGTACCTGGCCGAAACCATCGTCTGCCAGGAGTTGCAGAAAGAATTCGGCCTGCGTCCCGATGCCTTTTACTGGCGCTATTGTCCCGAACGTAAAGTAGCGGAGGAGGTGGCGCCTTCCCCCTCCGCCCATTGAAATCGATTTGTCATGGCTAGTCAAAAAATCCTCGTCGTCGACGATTCGCTGGTGCAGCGCCTGATCGTCTCCGAACTGCTGCTGGCCCACGGGCACCGCGTGATCCTCGCCACCGACGGCGTGGAAGCGGTGGCGATGGCGCGCAGCGAGCTGCCGGACCTGATCATCATGGATGTGGTCATGCCCAACCTGAACGGCTTCCAGGCCACGCGCGCCATCACCAGCGATGAAACCACCTGGCATATCCCGGTCATCCTGCTCACCAGCAAGGATATGGATTCGGACCGCATCTGGGCGCTGCGCCAGGGCGCGACCGCGTTCATGAACAAGCCGCTCGATCACGCCGCGCTGCTGGAGCTGGTCAATACCCTCGAATAGCGCCGGGCGCGGCAGCCTCCTGGCGGTCTGTGCGCTGCAAAGGGTGGCGCCTCGTGTACGATTGCAAACGTTGCCGTGCCGCTGGTGCCGGCCGTTGCCCATCGTTCAGCCGTGATCCCTTTCCATCCCCGCGTGCGCAGCTTCGTCGCCGCCCGCCTCAGTCCCGAAGGCGAGCTCGGCCTGCATGTCACTATCGGCGCCGTGCTGATGATGCTGGCCGCCGCACTGTTCGGCAACCTGGCGGCCGACGTCGTCTCGCACGACGACATTACCGTGCTCGACGCCTTCCTGGCCAACTGGTTCCACGGACACAAGAACAGCGCCTGGACCGGCCCCATGCTGTTCATCACCAACACCCACGACGTGCTGGGCGTGTCGCTGATGGCGAGCGCGCTGGGCCTCTATTTTTATTTCAACAAAGCGCGCTACTGGCTGATTTGCCTGGTGCTGGCGGTGCCGGGCGGCCAGCTGCTCAACGTCATGCTCAAATATATCTTCCAGCGCGCGCGGCCGAGCTTCGACGAGCCGCTGCTGACCTTGTCCACCTACAGCTTCCCCAGCGGCCATACCCTGGGCGCGACCGTGTTCTACGGCTTGCTGGCGGCCTATCTGGTGTGCGTGCTGCCGCGCTGGCGCGTGCGCCTGCTGGTGCTGCTGGGCGCCTGTGCCATGGTCGCGCTGGTGGCCCTGAGCCGGGTCTATCTCGGCGCCCATTACCTGAGCGACGTGCTGGCGGCCATGGTCGAAGGCTGCGGCTGGCTGGCGGTGTGCATCACCTCGTGCTCGACCCTGCGCCGCCAGCGCGCGGCGCGCATCACCGAATAGCGCATTTCCCCAACCCTGAACCAATCCCGAGGAGCTTCATCCTGACCCCGATCGCAGTCATCATCAACGGCAGTGCCGGCAGCGGCCACGACGACCGGCGCGCTGCCGAGCTGCGCGCCAAATTCGCCGCCCACGGCCTGGACGCGCACGTGACCCTGGCGCGCGGCGGCAGCGAGTTGATCGAGGCCGCCCGCGCGGCGCGCGCCAGCGGCAAGCAGATCGTGGTGGCCGGCGGCGGCGACGGCACCATCAATGCGGTCGCTTCGCAGCTGGTCGGCAGCGAAGTGGCCTTCGGCGTGCTGCCAATGGGCACCCTGAACCACTTCGCCAAGGACCTCGGCATTCCGCTGGCGCTGGACGAGGCGATCCGCACCGTGGCCCAGGGCCGCCGCACCCGGGTCGATGTGGGCGAGGTGAACGGCACGATTTTCCTGAACAATTCCAGCCTCGGCCTGTATCCGGACATCGTGCGCGACCGCGAAAAGCAGCAGCGCCGGCTCGGGCGCGGCAAGTGGCTGGCGGCCGGCTGGGCCACCTTGACGGCGCTGCGCCGCTATCCCTTTCTCAGCCTGCGCCTGACGGTGGGCGAGCAGGAACATGCGCGGCGCACGCCGTTCGTCTTCATCGGCAATAACGAATACACGATGCAGGGCTTGAGCGTGGGTGAACGCCAGCGCCTCGATGGCGGCAAGCTGAGCCTGTACGTGGCGCAGCGTCCCGGCCGCCTGGGATTGCTGCGGCTGGGCTGGAGCGCCCTGTGGGGCAGCCTGGCGCAGGAACGCGATTTTGACGTGCTGGCCGTGGAAGACATGGAAATCGCCACCCGCCACAAGCGCCTGCGCGTGGCCACCGATGGCGAAGTGAGCGTCATGGCGACGCCGCTGCGCTACCGGATCCGCCCGGCCGCGCTGACGGTCGTCGTCCCAATTTGAGGAGTTAGCATGCGTACTTTGGTTCATCTTTCAGACCTGCATTTTGGCCGGGTCGACGAAAAACTGCTGGCGCCGCTGCGCGAACTGGTCGAACGCATCGCGCCGGACGTGGTGGTGGTGTCGGGCGACCTGACCCAGCGCGCCAAGAGCGAGGAATTCGAGGCGGCCAAGGCCTGGCTCGACACCCTGCCGGGTCCGCAGATCATCGTGCCGGGCAATCACGACATTTCGCTGTACAACGTGTTCCGGCGCTTTTTGCAGCCCTTGACGCGCTACAAGCGCTACATCACCGACGACCTCGATCCGATCTACCTGGATGAAGAAATCGCCGTGCTGGGGGTGAACACCGCGCGCTCGCTGACCTTCAAGGATGGACGGGTCAACGACGAGCAGGTGGCCATGATCCGCAAGCAGCTCGACGGGCTCAAGCCGGCCATCACGCGCATTATCGTGACCCATCATCCGTTCGACCTGCCCATGACCGAGGATGACGACGACCTGGTCGACCGCGCGCCGATGGCGATGAAGGCGTTTGCCGATTGCGGCGTGGACTTGCTGTTGTCGGGGCATATGCATGCCAGCCATGCCGGCAACACCTCGGCGCGTTACCAGATGAGCGAGTACGCGGCGCTGGTGGTACAGGCGGGCACCGCGACCTCGACGCGCGGCCGGGGCGAGGTCAATTCCTTCAACGTGGTGCGGGTCGAGCGCGAGCGGGTGGAAGTGGACCGCTACGGCTGGGACGAAGTCGGCTTGCGGTTTTCGCTGATGAAAACCGAGCCCTTCCTGCGCAGCGGGAACATCTGGTCGGGCCACACCGAAGGCTTGATGGCCAGCGGAATCTGAGCCGTTTCCCGCTCCCGGGCGCGCGGGTTGACAGTACAATAGCCCTGGAGCCGGTCGCGCGACCGGCGCTGCAAAAGTCCTGTGCCGGCCCGCACAACGCGCCGGGGCAGCGGATGTCCGATGGCCCGACCTCACTGGCGCGATGTGCTCATGGCTGATTTTTCTCCTGGAAGTGCGCGTGACGCGCCGCTGACGATCGTGCGGGTGCAGGTGTGGAAGGTGCGCATGCCGTATATCGCGCCCATGCAATCCTCGCGCGGCCGGCTGGAGGTGGGCGAGAAGGTGCTGCTGCGCCTGACCGCGCTTGACGGCACCGTGGGCCTGGGCGAGGCGTCGATCATTTTCCCCGCGCGCGACGGCGAAAGCGCCGACTCCGTGTTCCGCCGCCTCGCCGAGGTCACCGGCCCGCTGCTGCTGGGCGAGGATGGCGCGCGCATCGTCACCATCTTGCAGACACTGGCGGGCTTGTCGTCGGAACGGCACGCCTTTCCCACGTCCCTGTGCGCGATTGACCTGGCGCTGCACGACCTGAAGGCGCGCCACCTCGGCGTGTCGGTGGCCGACCTGCTTGGCGGCGCGACGCGCGAACGCTTTGCCCTCTCGCGCAGCATGGCGATGCCGGACGAAGGCGCGGCGGTGCGATCGGCCTGCGCCCTGGCCGAGATGGGCTACCGCCTGCTCACCCTGAAGGGCAGCGCCGACTGGCGCCACGATATCCGCATGGCACGCGCGGTGCAGCGCGCCGTGGGCGCCAGCGCGCGCATCGAGATCGATCCCAACCAGGCCTGGCACTGCAAGGCGGCGCTGGCCGTCGATGCCGCCTTGCAGGAGTGCGAACTGGAATGCATCGAGCAGCCGTGCGCCTGGTGGGATATCGAGGGCATGCAGCTGATCACCGAGCGCGCGCATGCGCCCATCGCGGCCGACGAAAGCGTATTGAGCCCGGCCGACGCCATGCGCGTGGTGCGTGCGCGCGCGGCCGACATCATCACGGTCAAGCTGGCCAAGTCCGGCGGCTTGCGCGCTTCCTCGGCCATCGTGGCGATCGCCGACGCTGGTGGCTTGCAGTGCAACCTGGGCTCGAAACATACCCTGGGCGTGGGCACGGCGGCCCTGCTGCACTTTGCCGCCGCCCATCCCGCTGTCGGCGAGTTCGTCGGCTATGGTTCCGCGCTCGAACGCTTCGTCGGCGACATCATCAACGAAACCATCGACATCCGGGATGGCCAGGCCCGCCTGCCGCCCGGCCCCGGCTTCGGCGTCACGCTCGACCAGCAGGCCGTGGCGCGTTACGCGCTCGCGGCGGCCGACCTGTCGGCCGAGCGGGCACGCGCGCGGTGACGGCGCCGCCCTGCACGGGCTACGACCATGCGGCGCGGCGCAGTCAACTGCTGCATGCCTTGCCGGCCTTGCTGCCGATGCAATCGGCTTACCATGCCGGCTGGGTGGTGCTGCAATTGTTGGGCATCATCAGTGGCCTGGACAGCGAGCGCGCGCACATCGTGCGCCATGTGCGGGCGCTGGCGCGCGCGCGGCCCATCGCTTCGGTGTACGTCGCCGGCAGCGCCGATTGCGGGCTGCTGTCGGTGCTGCACGAAGCCTTCGGCGCGGACATCGCGGGGCTGGACGTGCGCGTCGCCGACCGCTCCCCGGTGCCGCTGGCGCTGTGCCGCCAGTACGCGGCCGCGATGGGCTTTCCGGTGGCGCTGGAAGTGCGCGACCTGGGCGCACCGCCCGGCCCGGCCGAACGCCGCTACGACCTGGTGCTGACCCATTCCCTGCTCAGTTTTATCGCGCCGCACGCGCGCGCCGCCCTGGTCGGCCATCTGGCGGCACGGCTGGAGGTGGCGGGCAGCTTGCTGCTGTACCAGAGCGTGCGCGCGCGGCATGGCTCGCCGCTGCTGGCGTATTCGCCGGAGCAGGTTGACAGCATGGTCGGCGCCAGCCTGGCCGCCCAGCGCAGCGCGGCGCGCTGCCTGCCCATGCTGACGGAGCATGAACTCGAAGGAATCGTGCGCGCGTTCTGCGCGGCCAAAATTACCCATGCGCTGGCCTCGGAGGATGAGCTGGTCCACAGTGCCCGCGCCGCCGGCCTGGCCGGCGTGCGCTGCGAGCCGCTGTCGGAGCGGGAATTGGCCGGGCACCGGCCCGCCACCCCGGAAAGCCGCTACGTCAAATGGATGTTGCAGGGACAGCGGGCCGCTTGAACGCCGTTACGGCGCGTCCGGCGGCGCTGCGATGGCCGACACAAACTCCTCGAATTTGCCGTTCGCGCTGCGCGCAATCGCGTCCACCCGCTGCGCGCTCACGCTCACGCCAGGCGGCAAGCGCTGCGCCACCTGCGCCGCCAGCCTGCCTTCTTCCTCCGGCGCGAGCGCGCTGGCGCTGACATAGCGGATTTGCACATGGTCGAGCGCGGTCTGGACCACCTGGCGCTGGATGATGCGCGGACCGCCGCTGCCAACGCCTGCGGCACTGTCACGAAAGCCGAAGGTGGGCCAGTAGCGTTTGGCGTCGGCCGTCACCAGCATGTTGCGGGTGCGTCCAAGGATGCGCGTCAGCACGGGCAGGCCGCGCCCGCAGGGACAGGGCGGGCCGGCTTCGGCCATGTCGCCCAGCTCGTAACGGATCAGCGGCATCGCGAAATTGAGCAAGCCGGTCACCACCACGCGTCCGCACACGCCCGGCGCGCAGGCCTGGTCATCGTCGTCCAGCACTTCCAGCAGGACGTTTTCGGATTGAACATGATAGTGGCCGCTATGCGGACAGCGGATGGCAAGGTAGCCGAATTCCTCGGATGAATAGGTATCGTTGACCGGCACGCCCCACGCCTCGTGGCATGCCTGGCGCACCTGCGCATCGAGCGGTTCGCCGAAGGTGCGCACTTCGCGCAGGCCCGGCAAGCGTACGCCTTGCTCGAGCGCCAGGCTGGCCAGTTGCAGGGCGAGCGAGGGATAGGTCAGCAGATAGCCGGACGCGCGCTCCACCAGCCACGCCAGCTGGGCCTGGACATCCACGCTGACCGGGCACAGATAGGCCGGGCCGGTGTGGAACATGCGGGTGGGCAAGCCCCAGTTGTCGGCCTGGTCCGCCTCGCCGCGCCGGATGATGCATAGCGTTTGCTGCAAGTCGCGCCGGTGCCATGCGTGGTCGCGCAAGGTCTGCGCTTCCCATACCAGCTGGTTCAGGTAGGTTTTGCGGAAGCGTACCGGGGTGCCGGTGGAGCCGGAACTGCTGCTGTCGGCGAGCGGGCCGTGTTCGGTCGGCAGCGCGCCGCTTTGCAGCTGCGCGAACTGCGCCTGCAGGTCGCGCCTGCGCAAGCACGGCAGGCTGGCGAAGGCATCGGCCGACAGCGCCCCGCCTTCGCTTAGCCGCGCGAGCAGGCCGGGCGGCCAGTGCTCGCGGTACCAGGGGACGGTCAGCGCGGCATGCCGCACGATCTGCCCCAGCTGCGCCGACTGGCGCGCCGCGATTTCCTGCGGGGCCAGCCATTGCTCGCTTTCCATCTGGCGGAACAGGGAGTAGACCAGGCTGCCCCGCACATCCGGGACAGCCGGCCATTCGATGCCGCTCAAACTGCTCTTCAAACGCCATGCGGGCAGGTCGTTCGACATCGGTCTCCTTCGGTCATGGTCGCGGCGCCGCTCAGAACTGCTTGCGCAGTTTGAGCGAAATGCTTTGAGCCCGGAAACCGCGATGCGCTTCCGCATCGTAGCGCGCCGTCAGTTCGGTGCTGCCGGACTGCAGCAGCGTCAGGCCGGCGCCGGCGCGCGCAAACAGCGGCTTGGGATCGATGCCGTTGGTGGTGAACGTTGGTCCGCCACCGGCAAAGGCCGACACCACCGCAGTCTGCTCGGCCAGGAAATCATAGCCGAACCCGAGGTTGCCCGAGAACGTCAATTGCTTCGATGGCGAATGATTCAGCTTGGCGTCGGCGTACAGGATGAACTGCTTGGCGCGCTGGCTGTTGACCAGCAAGTTGAGGGCGCCGGCGCCGGTTTCAGCGTAGGCCTTGTTCTTGACGGTGGTGTAGTCCAGGCGCATCGAGGGCGTCAGGTTGGTTTGCTCGCTGAGCCGCAGCACGCGGGCGATGCCGGCGGCGGCATGCAGGCTGGTGCCGCGATAGTCGCTGTTTGCCATGCGCGACAGGCCGCCGAAGCTGATGAGTCGCCGGCCCTGGGTCTTGTTGGTGCCCATGTCGAGCTGCCAGCTGATGTCGGTGTCGGCGTCCAGGTTGTGGCTGCCGTAGGTCATCAGTTGCAGCAGGTCGATATCGGCCGACTGCGTGATCGCGCCGTTGCCGTCCAGATTGGTCCTGGCATAGGTCACTGCGAAGCCGACCCGGTCGGCGCTGCTGACGACGCCGTCTGCCCCGACGATCAGGCCGCCGCTATTGGCCTTGTAGCCGGCCGTGCCATCGCGGTCGCTCTGGCGCGCCCAGGCACCGAACGGCTTGGCCCACAGCGCGCGCTCGTTGCCGTAGGTGTCGCCGGCCGACAGGCCGCGATTCGATTCGATGCGCGCTTGCACCACGCGGTCGGTCAGGTTCATGGTACTGGCGATGGCGGCGGCAGTGCCGCCGGCTGCCAGCGGGATGGTCTGGCCGACGGCATCGGACACTTCTTTCGCGGTCGACAGCTTGCCCAGCGCGGTGATGACCTGGCCCATGTCGCCGCCGGTGCTGTTGGCGATCAGGGTGTCGAAGACGCGCGCCGCGCCGCCGCCGGACGAATTGCCGCTGGCCACGATGGCCGAGATGGCGGTGTTGGCCGGTGGCTGCACGATTGGCGGCAGCGGTGGGGTCGGGACGGGCGTCGGCACCGGTGTCGGCACGGGGACGGGAGTGGGTACTGGGACCGGTGTTGGCACCGGCACGGGTGTCGGCACCGGGACTGGTGTTGGAACCGGGACGGGTGTTGGAACCGGGACGGGTGTTGGAACCGGGACGGGTGTCGGCACCGGCGTAGGAACTGGCGTTGGCACTGGTGTCGGTACTGGTGTCGGTACAGGTACCGGTGTCGGCACGGGTGTTGGAACCGGCGTTGGCACAGGTGTCGGCACCGGGGTTGGGGTCGGCACTGGCGTCGGCGTTGGGACAGGCGTCGGCGTAGGTGTCGGCGTTGGCGTTGGCGTTGGCGTTGGTGTTGGTGTTGGTGTTGGTGTTGGTGTTGGTGTTGGTGTTGGTGTTGGTGTTGGTGTTGGTGTTGGTGTTGGTGTTGGTGTTGGTGTTGGTGTTGGCGTTGGTGTCGGTGTCGGCGCCGAGGCAATCACCAGATCGATGGACTTGCCGTTTTTCACGCCAGTCAGGTTGAACAGGAAGCTGTTGTCGGTCACCGGAATGGTGAGCGCCGTGGTCAGCGTGTCGCCGGCCTTGATCACATCGGGCAGGATGGTGCCGTTGGCAAGGACCGGCGCGCCGGTGACGTCGACATCGATGTTGCTGCTGGCGGACATGTCGACATTGCCGGTCGCGTTCAGTTTGCCGTAGGTGGTGGCGTTGGTCAGGCCGGTGCGGAACACGCCGCCGGCAGCCTGGGCATAGTCGCCCGTCAGCGACACGGTATGGCCGGCGGCGACCGACAGGATGCCGCTGTTGGTCATGCTCGTCGCGCCGATGTTCAGCGCACTGGTCGAATGCAGGATACTGCCCGCGCCAATATTCATCTGGCTCAGGCCGGTAAAATCGCCGCCAGGCGTGAACGTGGCGGTCGTGGGCAGACTGATGCCGAAATTGGGCATGCTGGCGCCGATATTGACCACGCTGCCGGCGCCGCCGGTGACGGTGCCGGTCACGCTGGCGCTGGTGCCCAGGATGTTCAGGGTATTGATGCCGAGCGCGAGCGCGCCAGTCAGGCTGCCGCGGTTGGTGACGATGAACGGGCTGGCGCTGTTGGTGAAGTTGAGCGAATTGGTGCCGCTGATGGTGCCGGTGGCGCTGTTCAGGATGCCGCCGTCGAGAACGCTCGTGCCGGTGATCGCGATGCCGCTGCTGGTCCCGCTGATCGTGCCATTGTTGGTGATGCCGCCGTGGATCAATCCATTCGGCACGGTGATGCCGATGTCGGTGGCGGTGATGCTGGCGCCTGCCTGGTTGGCAATGCCGCCGGCCACGATATCGGCCGCGCTGCCGATCCGGATGCCGCGCGGGGCGTTCAGCGCACCGGCATTGACGATGCCGTTGGCCACGCTGGCGCCGGTGCCGTCGACATTGATGGCGTGGTTCCCGCTCGTGATGACGCCGGTCGCGGTATTGGTGATGGACCCCGCCGTGGCGCCGCTCACCAGGCTGATGCCGTTGCCGTTACTGCTGGTCATGACCGAACTGTTAGCGATCTCGCCAGTGACATGGGAGTTGCTGCCGATGAATATGCCGGCGCCATCCAGTCCACTGGGGCCGCTCGACAGGGTGGTGGTGATGGTGCCGGAGTTATCACGTTGCCTGTGATCGTGCTGCCATTGAAGGCGGTGATGCCGCCTTCGGCGCCGTCCATCAGGCCGCGGTTGACGATGTCGCCGCTGATCTGCGCCACGCTCAGGCTGATGCTGCGCTGGCCGTGGGTCTCGGCGCCGGTATCGTTCAGGATGCCGCCGCCGCTGATGGTGGAGGTGGTCAGGACGATGGGGTGGATGCCGTACAGTTTGCCGGCATTGACGATGCCGCTGGTCACCGTGGAATTGCCGACGCCGATCATCTGGGTGCCGCCGCTGATGATGCCGGTCGCGGTATTTTCGATCATGCCGACGGTGGAGCTGTTTACCACCGACAGGCCATTCGAGCTGGGGCCGCCGATCGTGCCGCTATTGCTGATCTTGCCGCTGACTGTGCTGGTGCTCACTGACAGTGCCGCGTTGCCGCCCTGGGTATCGATGCTGCCGCTGTTGAGGATATCGCCGGTGAGCGTGACGCTCGACAGCGCCATGCCGCGCCCGTTTTGGCCGGGTGTCTTGCCGATATGGCCGGCATTGTCGATGGTGCCGATCTGCGCATTGCTGATATCGAGCGCGGCAAAGCCGCCGGCGGTGTTGATATTGCCGCCGGCGGCGTTGGTAATGCCGCCCACGACGCTACTGTTGACGATATGGATCGCGGTGCCGTTGACGGCGCTGATCATGCCCGCCGGGCCGTTGCTGATGGCGCCGTTGACGGTGGCGCCGCTCAGGCGGATGCCTTCCTCGGTGATGCCGCCCCATGGTCCGGTGGAGGCGATGGTGCCGGTATTGGTGATGCCGCCGGTCAGCGTGCCTTCGATGTTGAGCGCGACCGCGACCGGGTTGATGGTGCCGGCATTGGTGATGGAAACGGCGCTGACGCCGGTGGCGAGTTGCACGCCATTATTTGGCGTGTTAGCCAGCGGCACGGTGATCACGCCGGTGGCAGTGACGTTGAGGCTCTCGCCGCTGCCGATGGTGCAGGTATTGTCGATGGTGGTGTTATCCACCGTAATGAT
>NZ_JAQOZV010000054.1:0-55139 GCF_030348125.1 Massilia sp. DJPM01 | reverse complement strand
AATAGCCCCATGCGCCTGCTCATCATCGAAGACAATCCCGACATCGTGGCCAACCTCTACGGCTTTCTTGAACCCAAGGGCTACATCCTCGACTCGGCCGCCAACGGCTACGCCGGCCTGGCCCTGGCCGCCCAGCACACCTATGATGCCGTGGTCCTCGACGTCATGCTGCCCGGACTGACAGGCCTGGAGATCTGTCAAAAACTCCGCAGCGAACTCAACAGCACCATTCCGGTGCTGATGCTGACCGCGCGCGACACGCTGCAAGACAAGGTCGCCGGCTTCGACAGCGGCGCCGACGATTACCTGGTCAAGCCATTTTCCCTGGTCGAACTCGACATCCGCCTGAAAGCCTTGCTGCGCCGCGCCAACGGCGCCGTCGGCAGCGCCGCCATCCTGCGCGTGGGCGAGCTGAGCTTTAACACCGGCACCTACCAGGCCAGCCGCGCCGGCCAGCCCCTGGCCCTGACCAAAACCGGCTACACCATCCTCAAATGCCTGATGCGCGAGGCGCCCAAGGTCGTGCCGCGCCACGTCATCGAACAAGCTATCTGGGGCGACGACCGTCCCGACAGCGACGCCTTGCGCACCCACATCCATGCCCTGCGCCAAGCCCTCGACAAACCCTTTCCCGCCGCCATGCTGCGCACGGTGCCGGGCCTCGGCTTCAAACTGGTCAATCCCGATGAAGCCGCGTAACTCCCTGCGGCGCCGGATCGCCGTGGCCTACCTGCTGTTCGCGCTGGGCTCGTCGCTCTTTCTCGCGGCCATCGCCATCGCGGCGGTGGAGGGGATCGAAGTCCACCTGGTCGACAACCGCCTGGCCGAGGCCGCCGCCTGGGCAGCGCCGCGCCACGCCGGCGGCTTGCCGGTCGGCATGCCTGCCGGCCTGAGTTTCCACCATGGCGCAGCGATTCCCGAGCCACTGCGCCATCTCCCCGAAGGTGTCGGCGACGTGCACGTCGACGGCATCGGCCTGCATGTACTTTCCGGCAAGGATGCAAGCGGCGATTACGTGGTGGTCGATCATGAAAGCGATTACGAAAAGATCGAACTGGTGGTCTATTCGATGTTTGGCCTCGGCTTCATCGGCATCATGCTGTTTTCGCTATTCCTGGGCGGTTTCATCGGACGCCGCTTCGTCACCCCGATCACGACCCTGGCCACTGCCGTGCGCGACAGTTCCTCCGAATTGCCGCTGCTGGACCGTAACGACGAACTCGGCACCCTGGCGCGCGCCTTCGCCGCCCATACCAGCGAACTGCGCATCTACCTCGAACGCGAGCGCCTGTTCACGGGCGACGTCAGCCACGAACTGCGCACGCCGCTGACCGTGATTACCGGCGCCGCCGAAATCATCATCGCCCAGCACGACGCCAGGCCCGCCACCGCCGCCGCGGCCGAACGCATCCTGCGCGCCGCCAACGAAGCCTCCGCCTGCGTCAACGTCTTGCTGACCCTGGCGCGTTCGCGCGACCGCATCGCCCACCCCGTCACCAGCATCGACCAGATCGCGCGCGCCGAAACCGCGCGTTCCCAGCCGCTGGTCGCGGGCCGGCCGGTGGCGCTGCGTTTCCTCGGCGGCCCCGCCTTCGCCATCGCCGCGCCGCCCGAGCTGCTGGTGGCGGCCGTGGGTAACCTGATCCGCAATGCCTGCCAGTACACGCTGCAGGGCGAGGTGTCGGTACGCCTCGGTGAAGGCCTGGTGCGGGTGGAAGATACCGGCCCCGGCCTGCCGCTCGCCGTGCGCGCCACCTTCGACCAGGAGCAAAGCGCGGCGCCCGGCGCCGGGTCGGCCGGTTCCGGCCTGGGCCTGGCCCTGGTGCGGCGCATCTGCGAATATCTCGGTGCCACCTTGCTTTTTAGTGAACGCGATGGCGGCGGCAGCGTTTTCGAGATACGCTTCAGCGATGCTTTAACAAATTCTTAACGCCCGCTTGACGCCGGCTTGATGTTCTCAACTGTATCTTCAATAGCGTGCCGTCCTGACGGATGGTGCCGCTCACCTGGAGACATTGTTGAAATTGAACACCGCACCGCGCATCCACGCTCCCCTGCTCATCCTGGGCACCTCGGTTTTCCTGCTCCTCGTATATAACGGCAACTTCTGGCGCACCTTCATCGGTGCGACCGGCGGCATCAGCCTGGCGCACCTGCCGCTGCACCTGGGCAGCTTTGCCTTGCTGGCGCTCCTGTTCAACGCCTGCCTGAACGTCATCAATTTCCGCTTCATCGTCAAACCCTTGCTGGTCGCCCTGTTCATGGCGAGCTCGGCCACTTACTACTTCATGAACGAGTATGGCACCGCCATCGACAAGTCGATGATCCAGAACCTGCTCGAAACCGATGTCCACGAAGCGGCCGAACTGTTGAACTGGAAAATGCTGGTGACCATCACCTTGCTCGGGATTATCCCGTCGCTGCTGGTCTGCCGCGCCAGGATCGCCTTTTGCGCCGGCAAGCGCGGGCTGGTCTTGCAGGTGGCCAATATCAGCGGCTCGCTCCTGCTCGCTGCGGGCTTGCTGTTCCTGTTCTTCAAAAGCCTGGCGCCGGCCCTGCGCGAGCACCGCGAACTGCGCTATCTGCTGGCGCCGACGAATTACATCCAGGCCATCAATGGCTACGTCAAACAGCAGCGCGCCCAATCGCTGGTGATCGCGCCACTGGGCATGGACGCCACCAAACGCGTGACGGGCAGCGGCAACCGCCAGCGCTCGGTTACCCTGATCATCGTCGGCGAGACCGCGCGCGCCGCCAATTTCTCGCTCAACGGCTATGCCCGCGCCACCAATCCCGAACTGTCGGCCCAGCCCGATCTGCTCAATTTCACCGATGTGCAATCGTGCGGCACGGCCACGGCGGTCTCGGTGCCCTGCGTGTTCTCCGCCCTGGGACGCGACAACTATTCCGACGACAAGGCGCACGCGCAGCAGGGCTTGCTCGATGTACTCTCGCATGCCGGCTTCAGCGTGCTCTGGCGCGACAATAATTCCGGCTGCAAGGGCGCCTGCGACCGGGTCGACTACGAAGACCTGTCCAAGCCGGAACCGGGCAACCGCTGGTGCGTCGACGATGAATGCTTCGACGAACGCCTGCTCGACGGCTTGCCCGAGCTGATCCGCAAGGCGCACCAGGACATGGTCATCGTGCTGCACCAGAAGGGGAGCCACGGGCCGGCCTACTGGAAACGCGCACCGGCCGCCTTCCAGCGCTTCGGCCCCGTGTGCCAGACCAACCAGCTCGAATCGTGCTCGCGCGAATCGATCGTGGCCGCTTACGACAACTCGATCCTGTACACCGACCATTTCCTCAACCAGGCCATCGAATTGCTCAAGGCCAGCGCCGAAACGGAACAGGTCAACACCGCCATGCTCTATTTTTCCGACCACGGCGAGTCGCTCGGCGAACACAATATGTATCTGCATGGTGCACCGTATGTGATTTCTCCCGCCGAGCAGCGCGAAGTGCCCTTGATGCTGTGGCTATCGGACGGGTTCCGCTCGCGCTTTCATATCGACCAGCGCTGCCTGGCGGCCCGCACCGGCCAGTCGTTCTCGCATGACAATGTGTTCCACTCGGTACTGGGCATGCACCGCATCAGCACGGCGGTCTACAATCCCGGCCTCGATATCTTCGGCCCGTGCACCCATGAGACATAAACGGCTTTGCTGTGCGCTGGCCGGCAGCGCCTTCGCCATCGCGTGGATCAACGCCTTCACCGATCTCGACCTGATGCTGGCGCGCGCCATGTTCGACCCGGCCAGCGCCACCTTCCCGTGGCGCCATGCGTGGTTTGCGGAAACGCTCAGCCACGTGTGGGCCAAGATGGTGCTGCTGACCCTGGCCGGCGCCGTGGTGCTCGCGGCCGTGTTCGACCTGCTGTGGCCGCGCCTGGCCTGGCCCGATCCGTTCCGCCTGCGCCTGCGCGTCGTCGCGCTGGCGGCCGTGCTGGTGCCCTCGTGGATCAGCGTGCTCAAGTACATGAGCGCCTCGCATTGCCCCTGGGACCTGGACCTGTTCGGCGGCGACGAGACCTATGTGCGCCTGTTCCAGGCGGTATCGCCCTACGCCTCGGTCGGCCACTGCATGCCGGCCGGCCATGCGTCGAGCGCGCTGTGGCTGGCATCCGTGGCGGTATTCTGGCTGCCGCACCAGCCGCGCACGGCCCTGCGCGTGGGCCTTGCCATGCTTGGCCTGGGTTTCGCCCTGGGCTGGGTGCAGCAAATGCGCGGCGCCCACTTTCTCACCCACACCCTGTGGTCGATGTGGTGGACTTGCCTGATCGTCAGCATCTTGTACCTGTGGCTGATCGAGCGGCAGGGCGTGGCTCGCCGCAGCGCACATATTCAACTGTCGTGAATCTGGCGGCGTGGCTTGTCCGTCGATGTCGGTAGCGGACTAGCGGTTCTGCAAGGCATCCTGCGCGCCCAGCCACGCGCGCAAGTCCGCCAGCGGGCGCGCCGCCTCGGTTTCGTTGAAAATCTCGTGATACAGATCGTCGTACACATGCAGCTGCGCCAGGCCGGGCGGCACGTGCGCGGCGAAACGGCGTACCCCATCCGGGTCGACCAGATGGTCGTCGCCGGCCGCCAGCAGCAATGCCGGCACGGTCAGCGTGGCGGCGTTCGCCTGGCAATACGCGATTGCGCGCAGCATCGAGCGCATCAGGCGCGCGCTGATCTTGCCGTGCACCAGCGGATCGGCTGTGTACGCCGCCACCACCTTGGGATCGTGCGACAGCCAGCGCGCCGACAAGCCGTTCGGCGCCGCCAGCGACGGCGCCAGCGCGTGCAGTACATCGAGCAGCAGCATTTGCGGGCGCGACAGGCGCAGCCCGAGTGCGGGCGAGGACAGGATCAGTCCGCGCAAGGGCGATACGGCGGACAAGGCGAAGCGCGCCGCGAACAGTCCGCCCATGCTGTGGCCGAACAAAAAGGGAGGCAGGCGAAAGCGCGCGGCAAAATCGTCGATCACGATTTCGGCATCTTGCAGCAGCGGATCGCCGTTGATGACATCGCCGCGTTTTCCCTGCGAGCGGCCATGGCCGCGGTGGTCGTAGCAGCGCACCGACAGGCCGCAGTCGTTGAAGAACGATGCCAGGTGGTGATAGCGCCCGCTATGTTCGCCCAGGCCATGCATGATCACCACGCTGGCGCGCAGCGGCGCCGCCGGCAGCAGGTAATCGCTTACAAACAGCGTTGTGCCATCGGCAGCAAGGAGCTGGTGGCTGTGCTGCGCCACCAGCGCTGGCATTACACGCCCCAGACCACGTCGTGGCCGCCGGCCTTGGCTGCGCGCAGCATTTCCAGCAGGGGATAGGCGCGCGTCGAAAAACTGACCACCTGGATTTCTTCGTGGTCGGTATCGTCGCCGGCTTCGTTGTGATGCGCATGGACATCGCGCTCGACATCTTCCGACACCGAATGCTGACGGCTCTCGTCGATTTCTTTTTCGAGAACCTGCAGGGCATGCGGTGCTTCCGCTGCCGTGATCACGCCCCGGTCGACATCTTTGTGGAGAAGGTCGAGGATGCGTTTTGCGTGTTCCTTGTACATCAAAACTTCTGATGCTGCTTTGGAGGTGAAGGTAATTAACATAGGAACTTTCTAATTATGCGTACGTAGTGAAACGATAACACGAACCGGCGCTGTCGGTCGTCCCGCCTTGCGTCGTGTGTGCCAGATCAAGCGGGTTTCTGGCGCAAACAACGTGCCGTTGCCGCAAACGCAATGAGCAGCAACAGGTTCAGGCCAGCACCGATCACGACCGCCGCCTTCCAGCCTGGCTGCGTCAGGCCGAGCAGCAAGGTAAAGCTCAAGCCGGCCCAGCCGACGCCGGTCAGGAGCTCGAACACGGTCGATGCCAGGTTGCCCTTGCCGCGCGCCTTGAAGTCGCCGCGCAGCCCCGGCCGGGCGCACCATGCCACCACCAGCGCACTGTTGAGCGCGCACAGGGTGCAGCTCAGCAGCATGGCGGCGGCCGCCGCCGGCTGGCGCATTGCCAGCCAGCACAGCGGCAGTGCGGCCACCGCCATCGGCGGGACCACCACCGCGGCCAGCTTGGCGCGCCGGATGGTGCCCTGGCTGCAAGGCGCGGCGCGCAGCAGGTCCGGCGCATCTTCCGCCGAGATCACGATCCAGCCCAGCGAGGCGCTGAGCGTGCCGCACAAAAACGTCAGCGCCGCGGCCAGTGCCGGCAGCGATACGGCGCGGCCGAGCAGCAACGGTGCCAGCAAGGGCAGCATGTACATCAGTTGCAGGCCGACTTGCGCGATCAGTTGCGGGTCGCGCCAGATCAGGCGCCACTCCTTGACCATGATGGTGCGCGCCAGGCCGCGCCCGAAGCGAAAGCGCAGAGCGCCCGGCGGTGCCTTGGCCACGCGTGCCGCGCCAGCCGCCTGCTGCACGCCATCGACGAAAAAGCCGTGCGTCAGGCGCGCCGTCAGCCAGAACACGGCGCCGCCCATGGCGAGCATCAGCAGCGCCGGCAGCGGCATGCCCAGCGCGGCCTTGGCCGGCAGCCACGCAATGCTGTCCGCGCCCAGGGCCGCGCCCTGGGCGAACAGTGGCAGCAGGCGCTTGACGCAGCGCTGCAAGGCCGGCCCGAGCGGGCTGTTGAATGCCTGCGCCAGCAAAAACATGGCGGCGCCCGAAACCGCGCCGAGCAGCTGCGCCGTCACGCGCGTGCGGCGCACGCCCAGCCAGCGCACCAGGGCCAGCGTGAGCAGCATCGAGAGCGACGACGACACCAGTGCCATGCCCGCGATGGCCGGATAAATGCCCAGCCAGCGCCACTGCCCCAGCACCACCCCGGCATGCGCGAACGGCGTCAGGAAAAACAGGTACAGTCCGGCGCTGGTGGCCGCGATCGCCGCCAGGCGCACGGTAAACACGCTGCGCGACGGGATCGGCGACGATAGCAGCAGGTCCAGGTCGCGCCGCTCGAACAGCGCCGTCACGCTGGTGTTCAAGCCGGTCGACATCATCATCGTGAACACCCCGGCCATCACCGCGCTGACCGTCATCAGCAGCGTGAGCGGGGGCGTGCCGCTGGACAGGCGGGCATCCGTGAGCGCCATGAACGCGAAGCCGTGGATCAGCAGCGCAAGGATCACCCACACCGCAAGCGCCTTCCGGTTCACGCCCGTGCGCTGCGAATCCCGGCGCGCGCCCAGGATGTCGAACATGAACAGGCGCAGCTCATGGCGCAGCAGCCACAGGGCGCTGCCGGCGCGCGCCATCAGCCTTTTCCCGTCAGGTGCAGGAACACGTCTTCCAGCGTGCCGCCCTGGGCCTGGCCGCGCAGCTGGTCGAGCGTGCCCTCGGCGATCAGGCGCCCGTGCTGGATGATGCCGATGCGCTGCGCCAGCCGTTCCGCCACTTCGAGGATGTGGGTGGTGAGGATCACCGTGCCGCCGCCGTCCACGTGCGCCAGCAGCAAGTCCTTGACCTGGCGCGCGGCGGCCGCATCGAGCCCGGTGAGCGGCTCGTCGAGAATGAGCAGGCGCGGTGCGTGAATCAGGGCCCCGGCCAGCGCCAGTTTTTGCTTCATCCCGCGCGAAAAGCCGTCGCTCAGTTCATGCGCGTGCGGGGTCAGCTCGAGCCAGTCGAGCAGGCGCCGCGCGCGCGGCTCGGCTTCATCGGCTTCGATGCCCCACAGGCCGGCCACGAATTCCAGGTACTCGGTCGGCTTCAGTTTGGCGTACAGCAGCGGGTCGTCCGGCAGGTAAGCCATGGCGCGCTTGGCGCCGGCCGGGTCGCGCGCCAGGTCGACCCCGAGCACCTCGATGCGGCCGGCGTCGGGCGCCAGCAGCCCGGCCACCATGCGCAAGGTGGTGGTCTTGCCGGCCCCATTCGGCCCGAGCAGGGCATACAGTTCGCCGCGCCGCACCGTCAGGTCCAGATGGTCGACCGCCGGGCGGCCGAAATGCTTGACCAGGCCAGTGAGCCGCAGTGCGTCGCCGTGTTCGGTGTTCATGGTCGTGGATTCCCGGCTTGTGCGCGGTTGAGGAGGAAGAACACCAGCGCGCCGGCCTGCAGCAGCACGGCGATGGCGAGCGTGGCGCGGAAAGCGTCGGCAGCGGGCGCGCCGTGCGCCTTGAACAGGTCGACCGCCACCCCGAAACCCCACTGGGTGGCAAAGGCGCCGATGAACAGTTGCAGGTTGTAGGCCGAGTTGGCGCGCCCGGCCAGCGCGGCCGGAAAGGCCAGCGCCACGTGCGACTGCACCAGGGTGGTGACCGGCACGCAGGCGGCCAGCACCAGCCAGAGCAGCCAGGCCAGCGGCGCGCTGGTGGCCAGCATGGCCGCCTGCGCCAGCACCATGCCGCCGATCCCGATGCCGATGATGCGGTGCGTGTTCCAGCCGCGCGCCACCAGGCGCGGCGCGGCCCAGCCGAGCGCCAGGTAGGACAGCAGCAGCACGAAATTGAATGCGAACAGGATCTGGCCGGTCTGCTGTGCGCTTTTCCCCAGCACCGTCGTCATCCACGGTCCGGCCCACAGGGTTTGCAGGGCGAAGAAAATGCCGTGATTAAGCAGGCCCGGCACCCCCATGCGCCAGAAATAGGCGCTGCCGAAAATGCGCCGGTAGCCGCCATCGGCCGCCAGCGCGCTGGCGCCCTTGGCCGCGCCGTCGTCGAACTGGCGTTCGACCGCGCGCAGGCAGAAAAAGATCGCCCCGGCGACGGCCAGCAGCAGCGCCGCCACCACCCAGAAGATGCCGCGCCAGCCCAGCGCCGGCAGCGCCAGCGTGACCGGCACGGTGGCGCTGAGCGCGCCCGAGGTGCCGGCCACCAGCATCCAGCTGGCCAGCTGGCTCTGGCGTTCGAGCGGGAACCACTGGCGGTACGCCTTGAAGGCCGCCATCAGGCAGGCCGATACGCCGATGCCGATCAGGGCGCGTCCGATCCACAGGCCGGCCAGCGAACTGCTCGACGCAAACACGGCCGCGCCCAGGGCGGCGCACAGCAGCAGGCCAGCCTCGGTGCGGCGCGCGCCGTATTTGTCGAGCCACACGCCGAGCGGCAGCTGCATGGCGCCGAAGCTGACGAAATAGGCCGACGACAGCAGCCCCAGGTCGGCGTTCGACAACTGCATTTCCGCCACCAGGGCCGGCGCGATGACGGCGTTGACCGCCCGCAGCGCGTACGACAGCAGGTAGCCGAAGGCAAAGCACAGGAACACGCGCGCCGCGCGCGCACCGCTCAGGGGGGCTGTCACGCGCTTACTGCAGCTTGAACGAGGACATGAACATGTCGACCTGTTCCTGCGACATCTCCTTCGCCTTGCCCATCACGATGACCTGGTAAAAGCGCTTGTTGCGCGATTCGAAATGGCCCACCAGGCGCATCGGCACGCCTTTCTGCACGCCGGCCGCGTCGATGTCGATGGCGCTGGCGCGCGCCGTGGCGCTGCCGGCGGCGGCCGAGGACTTGCCGCTCTTTTCGCTCTTGATGGTGGCGCCGATATTGCGCACCAGGGCCGTCTTCATGGCCGCTAGCGCCGCCTCGGCCTTGTCGGGATCGGGCGCTTCGCCGCTGCCGACGGCGAACATGGTGCCGTCGACCTGGGCTGCGGTCATGGTCATCTTGACTTTCATGCCGTCGAGGTCGACCTCGCGCGCGTGGGTGGCCGGTTTATCGGGGAACATCACGCGGAAGGGCGCGTCCGGGCTGCTGTAGTCGCGCCAGTTGAATTGGGGGCTGCACGCGGCCAGGGACAGGCCCGCGAGCAGGGAGATCAGAAGGGGTTTGAGGTGGGAGGTTCGCATCCCTGAATGTTATCAGGGATCTGCCTCGCCCTGATCGCTACGGCGCCGCTGGGCTGGTGCGCAGCAGCGCATACATATTGTCGCTGAAGGGCGTGGTGTCGAGCGCGCTCATGCGCACCACATCGAGCCCGGCGCGCGCGGCGATCGCGCGCAAGGTCTTGGGCGTGAAGTAGTTCACGTGGTCGGGCCAGCGAAAGCCGCTCCAGCGCGGCCCGCGGATCATCCGGTTGTAGCAGGCGAAATTGGGCACCTTGACGATGATGGTGCCGTTCGCCTTGAGCCGCTTGCGGCAGTTTTCCAGCACGTCGAGCGGACTGGCTTCGTGTTCGAGGTAGGACGCCATGACGATGACGTCGAAATAGTCCTGGTCGAAGCGCAGCACGCCATCGGTGGCCGAGGCGTGCACGCAGCGTCCGCCGAGGGGACGCAGCTTGTCGTCCGACAGCGCCGACAGCGCGCGCGAAATTTCCACCCCGTGCGGCGCGACCCGCTTGCGCAGGGCTGGCGGCAGCGAGGTCATCAGCGTTTGCAGCAGTTCGCCCCAGCCGCAGCCGACGTCGAGCACATTGATGCGCGCCGACGGCGAGGCGGCGATCAACTGGTTCAGGATGCCCAGCACCTTATTGCGCTTCAATACCTTGGCGCGGAAGCGCTTGAGCATGGTGCTGAAGGCGTAGCGGATCGGTTCGGCCTGCTTGCGGGCGGCCGATTCCTTGCTGAAGGTCACTTCGTAGGCGTAGGTTTCGCTCAGTTCTTCGTAGGCGGGCGGATTGGCCAGGAAGATGATGCCGGTTTCAGCGCATTGCTTGAGCACCCAGGGTGCCGGCGCATAGGCCAGGTCGTGTTCGCGGCCTTGCACGGCCAGTAAAGGAGAAATGCGCAACGGTGTGGCTTGAACCAAGGTAGGTCCCCCGACAGGGTTTGCTGGCCGCCATCGGAGTGCAGGGCGGGCATGCGGGCGGCGCCGGGTCGGCGCCGATGCCCGATATGCATACTACCATCAGGAAGTCTTCCGGGCGTTCAATTTTGTAAACAGGTTTCACGCAATGCCTTACGGCACTATCGATCGGCTGCCCGGTCTGCGATCTCGACGATGAAGTGCGGGTCGAAATCGACGTTTTCGGTGCCGCCGGCGCGGGTTTTGTAGCCGCAGGGATTCGATACCACCCGGCACTTGCCCACCATGTAGTCGACCGGATCGTGCATGTGGCCATGCACCCAGAGATCGGCCTGGCTGACCAGCTGGTCGAGGCGCGAGGCGTACGCGGCCGAAAAGCGCGACGCCTGGTAGGCCTCGGAGACCGAGCGCATCGATGGCGCCATGTGGGTGACGACCACGGTGGGGCCGGCGAACGGCTCGGCCAGCCGGGCGCGCAGCCAGGAGGTCTGGACCGCATGGAACTGGGCCGTGTCGGCGGCGCGCAGCTTGCGGTAGTTTTTCTGGGCCAGGCGGATGCGCTTGTAGTCGTTCATCACCGCTTCGGCTTCGCGCATGGCCCCCTGGCGGTGGTCGTCACCGAACAGGCGGAAATCGGTCCACAGGGTCGCACCCAGGAAGCGCACATTGCCGATGATTTTTTCGTCGCACGAGAGGAAATGCACATTGCCGGCCGCCGCGCTGGCCGCGCGCAGCTCGCCCTGGACGCTGTCGAGATTGTGGCCGTAGCCTTCGTGGTTGCCGTGCACATACAGCACCGGCAAGCCGGCGAAGCTGCGCGCGGCCCAGGCGACCGCTTTGGCGCCGGTGTCGATGTCGCCCGCCAGGATGACGGCATCGGGACGGCTCAGGGCCGGATCGATGCGCGGCGCCTCGTCGCGCCAGAGTTCGTGATGCAGGTCGGAAAGTATGAGCAGGCGCATGGTGCGGCACCATCAAGGAAGGGGATAGTCATAGTAGTCTATCGGGCTTCGCAGCGGAACCCAAGCGCCGCCCGGCAGCACCAAACGCCTTGCCGGGCGCACGGCAGCGCGCCGCCGGCCCGATACGCGGCGCCGCATTTTTTCGCGTATTGATCGCCGCGAGGGGGGGGCGGAAGGGGCTTTTCGGTGCGCGCAGCGATGGTTCCGACTATCCCTGGCCAGCGCGCGCCGCGGTAAACATGCGCGGCGCGGGGCAATGCCGAAAGTGCTGCCGATAATATGCGGGAAACAGCCGCATTTCCGGGCAATGGAGCACGCCGTATTTACTTTTTGTCTAATCCCCATGAAGGCTTCCTTAAAATAGCACAGCGGGACCGCAGCGGAGCTGCCCGGCGGCCGCAACGGAACAGGCTTGGTGAGCCGCAAATTCTAACAAAATCGATTAAAATCCATCTACATCTTCTATTGTTCGGTAACTATGTCAATTTTTTGGCTCATGTCGGATGGGAAATTTAACATGGTTGAAGCATCAATTGTTGTTTTCTGGATATATGTACAAGATCAATAATTGACAAAAAACAGTGCGCGATGGTTATATGTGCGATCGATGATTTGGGCACTGCAAATCACGCTAACGCGCCCGAGACACGGTTGCAAAATATAATTAATCCATGGCCGTTTTGCATCACGAGAGCAAAACGCGTTCATATACTTACAAAATGAGGAGCTTTGCAATGATGGTGGAGACAAGATTGTCGCGGTCGATTCGTCTGATGTTTATTGGCGGTATCGCGCTGGGTATGCAGATGGCCAATGCGCAGACCGCAGGCGACAGCATGCAGAAAGTGGAAATCACCGGTTCGAGCATCAAGCGCGCCGAAGCGGAAACGATTTCGGTGGTCCAGACGCTCAGCCGCAAGGACATCGAGCAAACCGGTAAAACGTCGATCGCCGAAGTCGTGCGCAGCATTTCGGCCGACAACAACGGCAGTATCAGCGGTTCCTTCACCAACGGCTTTGCCGGCAGCGCATCGGGCGTGTCCCTGCGCGGCCTGAGCGTGAGCTCGACCCTGGTGCTGATCAACGGCCGCCGCACCGCGCCGTACGGCTTTGGCGATGACGGCCAGCGCAGCTTCGTCGACTTGAATTCGATCCCGCTCGACGCGGTCGATCGCATCGACATCCTGAAAGACGGCGCATCGGCCATTTACGGTTCCGACGCGATCGCCGGCGTGGTCAACGTGATCCTGCGCCAGAACTATGTGGGTAAAACCATTTCCGCCAGCGCCGGTACTTCCGGCGAGCGCGACGGCACCGTGACGAGCATGTCGGGCGCCATCGGCTTCGGCGACCTGGACAAGGATAAATTCAACATCTTCGCGACCCTCGACGCGAAGCACCAGAAAGAAATCAAGCAGAACAGCCGCGAAAAATGGCTGGGCCAGGCGGATTCGCGTCCGTGGGGCGGCCGCGACCAGCGCAACGGCCATACCACGGCGGGCAACGGGGGCGGCAGCAGCTTCCTCGGTACCCTGCGCCCACTGAACGCTGCCGGCGGTCCTGCCGGCGGTGTCAAGAACATGCCAGGCAGCTGCGATCCGATCAACCAGGATCCAACCGGCGGTACCGCGCATGACAACACCGGCGGCGGTTGCTTGTGGGATCCGGTCCAATTCTCGACCATTCAGCCAGAAACCAAGAACCTGAACCTGTTCGTGCGCGGCACGCTGGCGCTGGGCGAAAACACCCGTGCCTACAGCGAAGTGGGCGTATTCAAGTCGGAAGCGATTACCCGCACCTCGCCGTCGGGCCTGACCGGCGCCGGCTTCGACCTGGTCAATGCACGCGTCAACAACACCAACACCGGTCCGGACCAGCTGGTCATGCCGGCCAACCACCCCGACAACTTCCTCGGCGTTGCCGCACGTCCACGCTGGGTCGATGCATCGCGTCCACGCGCCTCGGACATGGAATCGACGGTCACCCGCGTGCTCGCCGGCGTGAAAGGTAACATCGCCGACTGGGATTACGACACCGGCGTGCTGTACGCGGAAAGCAAGACCGACAAGACGCAAAACGGCTATTACCGTACCAGCTCGCTGCGTCAGGCGCTCAACAACGGCACCTTCCGCATCGGCAAGGGCGTCATCAATACCCCGGAAGTGCTGGCGCTGGTGTCGCCAACCCTGAACAACTCGGGCGTGACGAAAAGCACCTCGTTCGACTTCAAGGCATCGCGCGAGCTGATGGAACTGCCGGGCGGCAAGATGGGCATCGCCGTCGGTGCTGAGTACCGCAAGGAAAAGACTGATAGCCAATCGACTCCGTACACGGACATCAACGATATCGCTGGCCTCGGCTATTCGGCATCGAAGGGTTCGCGCGACGTGACCGCGCTGTACACCGAGCTGGCGGTGCCGGTCCTGAAATCGGTGGAACTGCAGTTTGCGCTGCGTACCGATGATTACTCCGATTACGGCCGTTCGACGACCCCGAAAGTGGGCTTCAAGTTCACCCCGACCTCGAACTTCGCCCTGCGCGGTACCTATGCGGAAGGCTTCCGTGCGCCTAGCGCCGCCGAAAACGGCGACAGCGCGGTAGCGGCGTTCACCAATATTGCGAACGATCCGATCCGTTGCCCGGTTACCAAGCTGGCCCTGGACTGCTCGAACCAATCGGTTGGCGCCATCACCATCGGCAACAAGAACATCAAGCCGGAAGAGTCGAAGAGCTACAGCCTGGGCATGGTGCTCGAGCCGATCAAGAACGTGAACCTGTCGCTGGATCTGTGGCAAATCGTGCGTACCGGCGAAATCAACGGTTCCGATCCTGGCGCTGTCGTCGAGAACCCAGCCGGCTACCCTGATGCGCAAATCGTGCGCGGCGAAGCCACCACCAACTTCCCGAACCTGCCGGGTCAGATCCTGATGGTCAAGGCGCCGTACCTGAACGCCGGTGAAACCAAAACCAGCGGCGTCGACCTCGACCTGCGCGGCCGCATCAACCTGGGTTCGAGCGGCAAGCTCAACTCCGGCATGACCGTCACCTACATGAAAGAGTTCACCCGTACCAATGCCGACGGCACGGTACTGGAGTTCGCTGGCACCCACGGCGACATCAATCTGTCCGGTAACGGCGGCACGCCGAAGACCAAGGTCCGCTTCACCCTGGGTTGGGAAAATGGTCCGTTCCAGCTGACCGGCAACGTCAACTACGTCAGCAGCATCAGCAACACCAACCAGGTTGGCGGCGAATGCCTGGATGTGGATGAAAACGACGTCGCCCTGCTGAACTGCCGCATCGCCTCGTTCACCACCATGGACACCTTCGGCAAATGGGCTGTTTCGAAGAACTTTGAGCTGACCGCGTCGATCAGCAACCTGTTCAACAAAAAAGCACCGCTGGATGTGCAGACCTACGGCCGCGTCAACTACAATCCGTCGCTGCATCAGACGGGCGCGGTTGGCCGTTACTTCACGCTGGCAGGACGCTACACGTTCTAATACTTAGTTGGTTGGTCGTAGCGCAGCCGGATCGGCTGCCGTCCACTCTTCGGAGTCGGACGGCGGTTGCTCCGGCTGTTTTTTTTCGTCCTCATATCGATATCAGGGAGGGGCGGCATGGCTGCATGGCAGTTTGCATTTGTCGTGATCCCGGTGGCGGGGATTATCAGGGCGCATGGCCGTATGGTGGAGGTGCTGCCTGAGTACGCGGCACGGGTGGATGACGCGTCGGTCGATGCCGATCAGGTCTTTCCGAATTATTGGGAAGGGTTCGATAACACGGCGATGCAGGTGGTGGCGGCAAGCGTATTGCCGGTCGCAACATCGTGGTGTGACGAGGCGGCGATGTATGGCAACTCCGAAACGGATGATATCGAGATATGGGAAGACAGCGTGAGGGTCCGGCTCGATTGCGGCAATCTCAATTTCGCGCTGCTTGCCGCAGTGCTTAATGCTGTCCGTGCAGCGAACTGCTGCGTTGTTCTATGCGCGGGTGGTCGCATCATCTCGCCTGTGCTGCAGCTGGTCACTGATGCGCTGCACGCGTCAGCTGCAACCCGGTTCGTCAACGATCCCGGAGGCTTCGTGGACGCCAGGGGGGCGCAATTGCAAGGCAGGTTCTTAAGCGTCCTGAATCGATTGGGAGCCTGTATTCCAGTAGATCTCACGGCGCACGCAACTCACCATGAGTCTCGCGCTCTTCCAAAAAATCAAATAAGTCAGAGAAGACTACAATAAAGTTAGTCGGTACTCTGAGAATTTAGGCCCAATAAACATGAAATTGTGGAGCCAGCCCAAAAAGCTGTTTGTTAAGTCGATGGCAGACTACGGGGCTAGCGCTACCGTCCATGGTCACAAGGTGGTCACGCGCGTTAGGGGCGACAGCATCGCCGGCCATGGCGGGACGCGGGCAGCCAGCAGCCGGAAGAACCCGCAGGCATGGAAGTTCGATATGCGGGACTGCGGGGACGATGCCCAAGTGCGGCCGCTGACGGCGCGCCAGTACAAGGACCAGGCTACCAACTTTTCTCCTCCCGGGCCGTGGCGTTGCACTTGTCCGCGCACGCTCAAGCACCGGGCGGCTCAACATGGCGCATGAGCGCATCGCGTTTCCCATGCCGGCCTCGTGCGAGGTGGTGTTCGACGTCTTTCACTACCATCGCTGGCGTGCGCGCTGGGACAGCCTGGTGTCGCACACCGAGGTCGACGGCGGCGCGCCTTGCCCCTATGTCGGCGCGGTCAGCGAGAATGTCGGCGGCGGCCTGCTGCGCGCGCTGTCGATGCGCACCGAGTTCGTCAGCTACCAGCGCCCGCGCCTGGCGGCCGCGCGCATGCTCGGCACGTCCTTTCCATTTTCCAGGTGGGCGGCCTCGATGAAACATGAGCCCGCTGCCGGCGGCGGCTCGGTCCTGATCTACACCTACAATATCGAAGCCGGTCCGCGCGTGCTGCGCTGGCTGATCGAGCCTGTGGTGCAGCATGTCTTCCGGCGCCAGACCATCAAGCGCTTCGAGCGCATGCGTGCTTTCCTTGCCACCAACGCCGCCGAGGTGGAAGCGTGGCAGCGCAGCTATCACGGCGCTGGCCCGGCCGATGCGCAGTGAGGCTTGCGCGGCATGCCGCAGCGCCCGCTCAGGGTTCGCGCAAGCCGCGCCGCAGCTGGATCGCTTCTGAAATGTGATCGGCAAGAATGACCGGCGCGTCGGCCAGGTCGGCAATGGTGCGCGCCACTTTCAACACCCGGTGATACACGCGCGCCGACCAGTTCAGGTGCAGCATGGCTTTGCGCAGCAACAGTTCACCGGATTGGTCGAGGCGGCAATGGCGCTCCACGTCCCCCGTGATCAGCGCCTGGTTCGGCTTGCCCTGGCGTGCCAGCTGGCGCTGGTGGGCCAGCGCCACGCGCGCGGCGATGATGCTGCTCGCTTCGCCATCGGCATCGGCCAGCAGGGTGTCCGGCTGCAGCGCCGCCACTTCGATCTGGATATCGATGCGGTCGAGCAATGGCCCGGAAATCCGGCCCTGGTAGCGCAGCACCGCGTCGCTGGTGCAATCGCACTTGCCCGAGGGATGGCCGAGAAAGCCGCAGGGGCAGGGATTCATCGCCGCGATGAGCTGGAAGCGCGCCGGAAAATCGGACTGGCGCGCCGCGCGCGAAATCGTCACCCGGCCCGACTCCATCGGCTGGCGCAGCACTTCCAATACACGCCGGTCGAATTCCGGCAGCTCGTCGAGAAACAGCACGCCGCAATGGGCGAGCGAAATTTCGCCCGGGCGCGGCACCGCGCCGCTGTGATATTCTTAAATAAATGCGACACTTGACCCGATTTTTCAGTTACTTAGGATGCTATTTTGGAAAATTCTGCGACAATAATTCATCAATTAGATGCGACTGACTCCGAGATGAATCGAAATAACTGCGACGAGGCCATGCCGCGACAGACGCGAAAGATCAAACCGACCCGCCGTAGCGTCTCGGGAGTCCATCCGTTCCGTGGAGAGTCGTCTATCCCGTTCGAATCGACCCTTGAAAGGGACTTTCTTCTCAGGGCAGAATTCTTTACAGATATCCTGGACGTCATCCCTCAGCCAGTCCAAATACCCTTCATTGGCATGAATGGCCAAAGTTACATATACACGCCGGATTTTCTCGTGTACTACAAGCTTGGCGGCAAAGACTATTGCAACTATCCGAAGCCAATGTTGGTGGAGGTAAAGCCCGAGGCCGACTGGCGAAAAAACTGGAGAGAGTGGCTACCGAAGTGGAAGGCCGCACGCCGCTATGCAATCGCCCAGGGCTGGATTTTCCATGTTGTCGATGAATCAAGAATTCGCGACAAGGTTTTGGAGAATGTTAGGTTTCTGGAGCGCTACAAGCGCATGTCCTTTGCGCCGGCAGATAGCGAAGTCGTTGTTTCCAGCGTGCAGGAGATGGGCGCGGCACCCATACATTACCTACTCGCACGGCACTTCATGGGGATGTATCGGGGTGAAGGGGTTGCGCATCTATGGTCGCTGCTTGCTGCCCGGCGCCTTGACTGCGACATATCGCAACCTCTCAATGAATTCACTCAAGTATGGATCCCGCATGCTTAACGACGCTGATACTTTGATGCCCAACGATGCCTTTGAACCCGTCCGTGACCGCGTAGACGTGAGTGTCGGGGTGCTAGTGCGCCGGGCCGACGATGTGTACCGCATTGCGCAGGTGCTCGATTTCGAATCCTTGATCGGCGTGGACGTGGCGACAGGCCGTAGCACTGCCCTGCGGATTGGAGACCTGCGGCCATTGACGCGAGATAGACATTGTGAGCAGCCGTCCGGAATGGATATGGCCGAGATCGCCGATGAAGACTGGCGCATAGCTCAGGAGCGCCTGGCGGCCATTAAACCACTACTGGGCAGAATGCATATCGGGCGGGAAGATGTCGAGCTACGCGGAACCGAACTTGGAATCGACCCGGCCACGCTATATCGTTGGCTTCGACGTTACAACGCATATGGGGTGGCGACGGCACTAATCCCGCAAAAGCGCGGGTGGAAAGCCGGCAATAGCCGTATTGGATCGGAGACGGACGCCCTGATCGAGCAAGTCATTCGAGACTTTTACCTGACACCGCAGCGCCCGACTGCTCAGAAAACAGTACTAGAAGTTCTGCGAGCCTGCCAGGCCAAGGGGGTCAAGGCGCCAAGTGCTTCTACCGTCCGTGCACGAATTTCTCAAATCGCAGAGAAGGAGCAACTACGGGGTCGAGGTTACAAGGAGCAGGCCAAGAATAAGTTTTTCCCAGTGCCGGGTGCCTTTCCACACGCTGACTTCCCGCTGGCGGTGATGATGATCGATCATACGCCAGCCGACATCATCTTAGTCGACGACGTGTTTAGAAAACCGATAGGACGTCCCTGGATCACACTTGCGATCGACGTCCATTCCCGGATGGTTACAGGCTACTACCTTTCGTTCGACCCCCCATCCGAAACATCGGTCGCCATGTGTGTGGCGCATTCGATCCTGCCAAAGGAGGATTGGATGTTGCTGCACAAGGTTGAGGCTGAATGGCCGGTGTGGGGAGTTCCAAAGACAATTCACGTCGATAACGGCGCCGATTTCCGTTCGAATAATTTCCAGCAATCCTGTTTAATGTACGGAATCAGCTTGGAATTCCGGCCAGTGAAGCAACCCCGGTACGGCGGTCATATCGAACGCATGTTGGGCACGTTGGCGCGAGAGATCCACGCCTTGCCTGGTACGACGTTCTCGTCGGTCAAGGACAGGGATGGGTACGACTCGGAAAAGCACGCTACCATGACGAAGTCCGAGTTCGAAGAGTGGCTGGTGACTCTCATTTGCAAGGTCTATCATCGCCGCCTGCACACTACGATTGGTTTGACGCCAACACGCAAGTGGGAAATTGGGATATTCGGCAACGCCGAGATTCACGGGGTGGGTGTGCCGCCGCGACCCACAAACAGCCTCGCCATTCTGCTGGATTTTTTACCTTACTTCCGCCGCACAGTGCAGACGTTCGGCGTGACCATTGACGGTCTCGCCTACTATGCCGAGGCGTTACGGCCGTGGATCAATGCTCAAGATCCAGAGACGAAGAAAAAGAAGGATTTGGTCTTCCGGCGAGACCCACGCGACATCAGCACGATATGGTTTTTCGATCCGCTGCTAAAGCACTATTACAAGATACCTCTGGCCGACCTTGCGCTGCCGTCCATGAGCATCTGGGAATATCAGCAGGCGCGGGACAAGCTCAAGCAAGAAGGCATTGCGAGCGTGGACGAACACCAGATTCTCCGGGCCATCACGGAATTGCGTAGCCGTGTGGACGAAGCGATGGAAAAGACCAAGACCGCACGGCGGCAGGCCCAGCGCCGGAAAGAGCATGCCAAGAAAATTTCGCCCGCTCAACCTTTACCTGCATCCTCGCTGCCACCTAAACCGTTGGCCCCGATGGGGATGGATGATCTGCTCGACGGCGACATACAAGATTTCGGAGACATCGCATGAGCAACTACGAACATATCCATCCTGACTTTCGGCATGTGATGGCACTGACGGACACTGAACGCTTGAGCTTCATGGATCATCCTCGCTGGATCGGCCATAAGGTCGCCCAACATATTCTCGATACCTTGCAAGGGCTTCTTCTCAAGCCGAGCAGGCCCCGCATGCCGAATTTACTGATCGTTGGGGACTCTAACAACGGCAAGACCACGATCATTGAGCGATTTCGGCACCTGTGCGGACAAGGATACGTGAACGAAGATGCTGAGCCGGTGAAGCCCATCATTGTTGCCGAGGCGCCGCCGAGCGCAGACGAGAAGGGTTTGTACATTTCTATCCTGGAGCAATTTTTCGCGCCCTATCGTGCAACGGATCCAACGTCGAAACTGCGGTACCAGGCCATTCACTTGTTTCGGTCCTGCCACGTGCGGATGCTCATCATCGACGAGATGCACTCATTGCTGACGGGCTCACCTGTCAAACAGCGCGAGGTAATGAACGCCATCAAGCTCATGTGCAACGAGCTGGCCATACCGATCGTGGGGGTAGGCACGCGTGAAGCGGTGCGCGTGCTGCATAGCGATCCACAGCACGCAAGCCGGTTCGATGTTTTGAGCTTGCCTCTGTGGGAACTGAATGCCAACTTTCAGCGACTGCTGGCCGGGTTTGAAAAAGTTTTGCCATTGCAGCAGCGCTCGAACCTGCATTCGCCCGAGATAGCGAAATTGCTCCATACGATATGCGAAGGAAACACGGGTAACCTGCATCGACTGTTGCTCGAATGCGCCGGTGAGGCAATCAAGTCGGGTAAGGAGCACATAGACAAGTCCATCGTCGAAAGCAAAGCATGGTTACGGCCCACACGTGGCATCCGGGAACTGGTCGGGTAGTGAGCCGCTGGCCGGTTCCAGTCGCGCTCGCACCAGACGAACTTTTCTCCATGTGGCTCGTGCGGGCGGCCCTGGCTCAGGGCGTAGACCCGCTGGTCCTTGCCGGCCATCTTTGGCCGAAGTGGCGCGTCTGGACGATTGACCTGGACCGGGGTATCAACGATGAACGCATGAGTACACTCGCTCGTGAGTCCGGCATCGATGCAGAAAAGCTAAGGGAAGCAATGCTTCTGCCGATCGCCCTGGTGACAGGGCTGGAGCGGGAAGCTGCAAGCGCGATATGGCACTGGGTACTCGCTTTGGGATCTCGTAACCGGAAGCGGCGGGGCGGATTGCAGTACTGTTCCCTTTGCCTGGCCGATGATGTCCGGCCTTATTTTCGCCTGCATTGGCGCTTAGCGTGGCATACATGTTGCGCCGTTCACAAAGTTAGCCTGCGTGATCGATGCTGCCACTGCCAATTCCCGATCGAACCGAATCGGCTAGCGGCCACCGATGCGATGACCTCCTGCTCCAACTGCAGGGGAGACATTCGCCACGGCCCGGCGCTGCCAGCCGCCGATGCCGCGCTTGCGTTTCAGGATTGCGCTGACCGCGTGGCGCTCACTGGAACAGGAAGTTATGGAATCCATCTGCTGCAGGCGAAGGAGTGGTTTCGTCTCGCTCGCTATTTTCTAATGCTCTTGCGTTGCGCGGCCAGGCGTCAAGTATCTGGCCTCGGAAAATGCCTTGCTGGTCTGGATCCTGGCGTTTCCCGCTTGCGCCCGCCCGTCACCGGCCTTGGCTTTGAAATGCTGCCGACTTTGGAGCGCTCAAGGTTCCTCGAAGGCGTCGGGGCACTAATTATGGCCGGACCTGAGAAGCTCCGAAATGCCGTGATAGCCGAGTCGATGAAGGATACGTCACTGCGTCAGGGATGGCCCTCGCTACCGTCACACATCGATAGCCTCGTGCGCGATCTTCCGCAGCTGGTACGTTCACGAAAGGCAAAAGGAAATGCAGCGGCCGCGTCGATGTCGAGGCAAACTATATTGTATAAATGGGCACGCCTACAACGGAAGATGCGACGGGCTTCATGAACAGCGATCAAGCACTCAAACAGCTATGTGACGAATGCGGCAGAGGTATGTTGAAGGCGCATCGCGTTGAGGCAGGCCGGCGCTTTTGCGGGACCTGCTATCAACGGGTATTTGAACGGCGCCAATGCGCCAGGTGCGGCGTTCAGTCCCGTCTGCCGAAGGGCAATCAGGACGCACTATGCCGCGATTGCGTGAAAAATGCTCCGTGCGCACGCTGCGGAAAAATCGAATACAAGATTGGAAAGATCACACTCTTCGGCCCGGTCTGCAACAGTTGTTCCGTCTACTTTCGACCACCAAAGCTGGTTGCGGTGTCGGTTGTGCAGGCCGAGGGGCAGCGTGGATTGGGTACCGGTCGTGCGCCAAGACCATCCGATCGCGGGACATGCCAGGATTGCCGACGCCATCGTAGTTTGTCAACTTCTCTTGCGGGTCGACGCCTGTGCGCTGCCTGCCTCACGGTGAGCTGTATTCCGTGCCCGTGCTGTGGCATGTTCATGCCGGCCGGTCGGGGGAATTCTTGCGAAGCTTGCTATTGGAAAGATACTTACCTCAAGCGGCTTCGGCTTGATGAGGCGGGGCTGTCGAGTTCGCAATTTGTCCAACTATTCCGCGCATTTGGCATGTGGCTCCTGGAGCAAGTGCCGGCGCAAAAGGCGGCGCTGACCATCCATGGCTATTTTCCCTTTTTCTATGAAATGGAGAAGCGCTGGGGCGAGATCCCGCTCTACTCACAGCTCCTCATCTATTTCACCGCCGAGGGCTTGCGTCGGGTTCGGCTTCCAATGCGTTGGATGGCCGAAACTGGCCAGGTTGTCGTCGATGCACAGGAGCGCGAGGATGCATCCGATTTGCGCCGCGTCGCCGCTATAGTAGCGTCCCTGCCTTCAGAAACGCCGGCCGGACGAGTCTTAGCCGCATACAGTCGCGAGCTCCAACTGAAGGTGGCAGCACATCGTGTATCCATCCGGACAGTGCGTCTGGCGCTACGCCCTGCTGCGTCCCTCTTGGCGACCTGTGAGGAGAACGGTTTTCAGTTGCCGGAGCAGACAGCACTAGACCGCTACCTTCTCAACGCCCCTGGCCAGAAGGCATCGATTACTGGCTTCGTCTCGTACTTGAACAGCCAGCATGCGGCGAACCTCGTCATCCGAGTGGACGAGCAGAAAACACTATTGCTGCGCCGCAGGCGACTTGAGGCTGAGCTGGTCAGGCTTCTTGAGGGCGAACGGCGCGACGAGGAATTCAAGTCCGAATGGATTTCGATATCGCTGGCATATTTTCATGGTTTGCCCGGCCGGGTCGGGAAGGGGCTGAAGGGTATGTCCGTATCCACCGATGCCGAAGGCAATTTCTCTGTTGTCTGGGATGGGAAGACCTATTGGTTCCCTCACTGGGACTATCGCTCTGGGACCGCATCAGCGCCAGATTCTACGGTGGCTGGCAAGTCTCTCAAATGAAGCGACAAGGGGCGGGATGTCTCAGCCGTAACAGGCAAGCCAAGACTGGCGCGTAAGGTTTCCATGTCGTCCACGAACGTCAGGGCGCTGGGATATCCAACATGCATGGCATCTTTGCGCGGACAGTAAGTTAGAGCATTACCAGCTAAGCGATTTTTGTCGAGACGGACGCCATTGACTCTTCTGCGGTGTCTACGCCGGTTCAAGAGGCGAGCATAGGGCTGGAGATCGCATACGTGGTGTTGTGCACGAAGGGAGTGAGCTGGTTGCCCGCCAAGAGCACCGAAAGCTCTTTGTCGGCGACGCTCTCTTTTGGGAGGCGGGCCAGCAGCGCCGGGGTCACCAGCACAAGCCCAATTCGCGAATTCGCTAAGCCCTTGTCGATGGCGCGCATCATCGGCACACCGAGGCCAAGGTCTTTCTCGCTGAACCAAACTTCGACACCAGCTGCTACGAGCAAATTGTGCAGATCTTTGGCTAGCCCGTTCGGGTCGCCCCACGCGTGGCAGAGGAAGACGTCACGCAGATCAGGTTGCTCCACTGCTCGTTCTCGACGTATTCGCAGATCGGCGTGAGCGTCTGTACCTCGGCAGCCGTGTACTCCACAGACGAACCTGTCCGCGACCAGCGGGACCATCGCGGCCCGCTGCTTCGTCCGCCCCCGGTGTCCCCGACGAGGACCAGCGCAGAACGGGCCAACTTCGCTGGTCTACCTTGGTCAACAAGGGCGGCCGCTCAATTCACTTTTTTCGTGAGCGAACTCGAATGCGATTCCATATATTTTCAGCAGCCGCTCCCGTGGCGCCCTTGTTTTATATAGAACAGGCCACCGTCACTGTGCTACAATTGAGGGATGGTAGGGCTTTAAAACCGACAACATATCTTTTTGATCATGATGTCCTAAGGCCCGCGTAGCTTTCGGCCTGCGGGCAGTTGGCGCAAAATATACCAGAGGGGTGGACGCGCTAAAGACCCTGTCCTGACCAAGATGCTGACTTGGCTGGTCTGATTATTGCAGCGAACACGCCCACGTATGTGGGCAGTTGTTTTTCTAGGGATAGGATTTCATGCCGGAACCTACGCCGGGCACTGTCACAGTGCTCAACAAACAAGAAGTTCGCGATCAACTCGCCGCTCTACTGCAAGGGCATGGCGCGACAAGAATTACAGGCTCGCGTCTTGCACCCTTAATCGACTCGCTGCTGCCTACTGGAACCACTCATCGGCTATTCGTTCAAGGCGGGAAGACAGCCAACTTGCGCGCCTTTGTGGAGCAATATCTCGAAGGTTTGGTGGACGTTACCACGGATAGAAGTGGAACGGATCCGATCTACAACATTCCCCCCGCATCACCAGTCACAGGCAAGATTCGAACGCGTGGGATGTTGTGGAAAAGCTTTGTAGCGGTTGCGCCAAGCCGCCAACTGTACTTTGACAGATCGACATCGGAACTTAACGTTCGCGAGTCTTCGGCTGCCGCCTCGGCCGAAACCCCAACAATACACTCAGTCACCATCGCCGAATTTGAAGCCATGCGAGGCATGTTCTTGACGTCGTTAGATGAAGCCGGTGAGGTAACGCCCGAATTAGTGGCGCTTTTGAGCTGTGAGGTCTCGGCAACCTACCAAGCTTGGATTTCCAGACTAAAGTCGACAACGCCTCGATTGGACCGTCGATGGCAGGAATTCCGGAGTGATGCAATCGTGCATTTGTTCGGTTTACGCTTGGCCGATCTCAAAGTCCAGGGGGATCGCATTGAAGAGCTCAAGGTTCAGCTATTGCGGGACTTCGAACAGGCACGAGTTGGGAAAGTGGAAGCAGAGCCGGCCGCTGCTCCAGAAAGCGGCGTTTTTTCGTCTGGCGGACCGAAGGAACCCAAGGACAAGCATGCGCGCGAATTGCTGCATGCTGTAGTCGATCGGATGACGATGGAGCAAATGCAGAGTTTGAACATACCGTTCTCGATCGTCCTGGAATTGATTAAAAACTCGCCTCAGTAAAAGGTTCGAACGCAATGGTGCAACTAATCGTTGCGGTTGGCCCTGACCACGCGCAAGAACTGGCGGCCGACCTCGAAGAACGAACGGCAGGTAGATGGCACGATCAACTTCTCATCGTCAGCCTCGGCGACGATAAGGTATCCAACAACGCTGATATTGAAGACCTCACGGTCAGATATTCGGTTGTTCCGATCATTGTGATGGCCAGCATGACATCTGCTTCGCTAGAAGCGTCTCCGATGATTCGGCGCTTGACCAAGGATCATGTCTCTCAACAAGTCAATCAATGGCTTAGGAAAAGCGGATTGTCGTGGCGCGAAAATGCCGAAGCATGTAGCCGCAGGGGGACTTTTGCTTGGACGGATTGGGGCGAATGGCGTAAACAGTTCGAATTGGTCGATCCAGATAAAGGGGCACGTGTTGCTGCTGCTATCTTGGCTCAGCTTCAGATTGCAACAAGTCAGGAAGTTGCGAGTTGGTTTGATCGTCTCGAGGCAGTCGACCACAGCGTTTACTACATCGGGGCAGATCCACATAGCGGTGACCACGCTCTTGTGAACGTGTTGGCGAGCAGGATTGACGGCGTCAATGTGAGCGACGTTCAGTCGATGCCTGTTCTGGCTCCAAACAGCAAGGTACGCTACTACGGTGATGCGTCGTGGAGCGGAGGGGAGATCGAACGACGAATCTCATGCCTGTTTACGCCGTGCGCGCACAAGAGGCATGCACTGTCCCCAGAGGCCATGCTGTTCATCCGGATGGCGTTTATAACCGACGTGGGCGAAGCGAAACTACATGAGGCGATCGCGCAACTGCACGACGAGGGAAAGTGTCGCCGTACCAGAGTGAAAATCTCGGTCCCGGATGGTCACCGTCTGGAGGTGGATCCAAGCGGCGTCATGAAAGGCCTGGCCTTCCAAAATCTACATATTCTCAATTACGTCGCCCCGGGCGATGACGGTTATATGCGAGCGTTGTGTAAACGAATTGGTGGAAGGATCGCTAGGGGCCGCGAACTCGGAACCGATGATATCGCTTCGACCATTGCTTTCGAGTTTAGTCTTCCCCGCGCGATGCTGCCTGTGCTTATTTACGGCGGTCGGCCAGTTAAAGCCGCTGATGGTTCTGAGTTCATATGGAAACCGCTGATGACGAGTAAACACGTCACGAAGCCAGCCCCCAATGCCGAAGAAGCCCATTGCGTTGCGTGCCCACTCCAGCCACTCCGGAGGCCCCAGCCAGAGACGACACTAGCGGCACCGCTGCACTTGGTCAACATGATGCCACTCCCGGCAGGGAGTAATCCCTGGCATAACTTCCGCAAAAAACTTGCGAGTCTCATCCAGAACATATTTTGATGGGTAGACGAGGTCGAGGTTGGCTGCCTGGAGGCGCATAAGGTAGTTGTCCAGCCCTCTGTCTAGCCTAGGGAGCAAGTACTGGACTGTGGCGCCCAGCTCTGTTGCGAGGGTACGTCGGCCCGCTGCTTTGTTTACGCAAAACGGCAAGGATCATTGCAATCCTGACGGGTTCGACCGAAGACCGGGCAAATGGTAAACGCGGCACGCCATTTCCTATTGAGGGCGACCAAAGGTGCGAGGTGTGGGGGACGGGAGGTGCCAATGTACTGTGCGATTACGATGATGACTATGAAAGCGTCACGAAGTTCCCACATGTACGATCGCCGGAGCTGACCCTGTTGGTGTGGGACCTCACCCTGTTGGTGTGCTGGACGAGCGAGCTGTGCTACAACTTGAAGCGCCGTCGTGACAATTTGTGGGCTTCGCGCGATAAGTTGGGCTATTATCTACTAGGCAATCCTTTCCGGAGATACGATGCGTACCTTGATCGCAGCAATGCTGGTCCTGTTAGTTACGACTGGCTGTGTGACCCATTACCCGGTGGCAGAAACCAAGCTTCCGTTCACCTACCCCCTGGCCGACTGTAATCCAGCCGCCCTGGCGGCAGCCCAGGCCCAGGTTCTCAAGCCGGCCGGCCAGCAACAGCTGTCCCAGGCATCGGTGTGCGTCACGCGGCTGCTGGCGCCGGCCACGGCACAGGTCCTAAGTGTTGACGACAAGGTGCGCCTAGAGGCGCAGGCCTTGTCGCTTGCCGAGAGCGAGCTACGCACCGCACTCGAAACCCCGTTTTTTCCTGCCGACCGCGCCCGATCGCATTTCGGCATCGCCCTGTCGGGCGGGGGGACTAAGGCTTCCTCGTTTTCCATCGGCGTGCTGGCGGGACTTGCCGATGCGGGCCTGCTCGACAAGGCCGATTACATCAGTACGGTGTCAGGCGGCGGGTACGCTGCCTATTTCTATTACGCCCATCGGATCTTTCCTGCGCTGCGGTCCGGGCCGCGCACGCCAGTGAGCAATCAGGACCTGTTTCGCGATTGCCTGTCTGATCCGGAAGGCTTCGCCGAAGAACCAATTGGCGCGAGGATTCGTTCCACCAACTACTGCGGTCGCCTCGACCTGGCCAGCCGAGCCGATACTGCGGCCCAGAGGGCACAGGATATCCGCTATCAGGCCTTGCTCAAATGCTCGCAGGACTTGCTGCGCCCCGGTTGCTGTCACATGACCACCACCGCCGGCATGGATTCTGGTATATCCCTGCACGCGCTGCTCGGCACAGTGGGTTCCATTCCGCATGCGAATGTGGCCAGTACCGCCTTTGACCGGGGCTATTTTCTCTCGCCTTCCGGGCACGCCTACCGGCACGGCATCGGCCTGGCCTACGGTGCGACGTTGACGCGCAGCACGCCCCTGTCGGAAGTGGCCATCACGGATGCCGCACGCCGCTGCGGGCAGAGTTCTCCGGGGCTGATGGCTATGCTCGACTGCCAGCCCGATGGTCCCGGTCACGGCCCGGCTCCCATCGCGCTCACCTTCGATGAGTTGCGACTCGGCTTGCTCAAGCGCGGCCCCGCTGGCGCGCGCCTGCCATTCTGGATCATGAGTGCGGCCGCGCCCCAGACCCGCAGCGTGTTCGGCTGGATGACAACCGGGAAGGATGATGTGACCAACAGCGATATGTTCGAGATGACGGCGGTGAGCCATGGCTCGGGGCGCTATGGCTATGTGTCGGCCTCGCCTGCGATTCATGATCTCTCGGTGCTCGATTCCGTGGCCGCTTCTGCCGCCTTCCTCGACGCGAACCAGTTGAAATACAAGAACAGGTATCTGCGCACTTTACTCGGGGTGGGGCAGCATGTCGCCAACCTCGACTGGGGCTATGACATTGCGAACTACAATCTCGGTGTTGAGCGCCGGCAATTGCATCGCCGCTTGCCGTTTCCCTTGTATTGGTTCGACAAGCGGATGGTGGACGCGCCCGCAATCGAACATCCATCACCGGAGCTCAAGGACCGGCATCGCTCCGTGTTCATCCGCCTGATCGATGGCGGCAATGCCGAGAACCTGGGCGCCTATTCCTTGTTAAAGCGCGACGTCAAGCATCTCTTGATTTCCGATGCTGCTGCTGACGAGAACGGTCTGTTCAAGGATATCTGCGACTTGGGGCGACGCTTGAGATACACGCCCGGCGATGTGCTTCCAAAAAACCTGTACCTGCCTGGCCTGGAGGATTTTGCGGGTCACTGCGGCAAGGTCGACGACAAGGACTTTGCCTATGATATGCAGAGCTGGTTTGCCCACCACCCGGTCCTGTTCGGCTGCATCCGTCATCAGGCCGTCGCTAGCGGCTCGGACGCCTGCAAGGAGCTGGGCGAAAAGGACGTGCGCCTGTTCATTGCCAAGCCGGCGATAAACTTCCGCCACTTCATCGCCAACCAGATGAACGGGCGGATCGGTGGCAAGCTGGCTGAATGCTACGTCCGCGGCGTGGATACGCTCGCGCCGACATCGTTGCTCAATTGCGATAGCGCGATTTTCTTGAAACTCAATCACGGTGTGGAAAAAGGTGTCAGTCCCGGCTGCCCGATCTTCCCTCAGCATTCGACCTTACTCATGACGGCGAACTCGTCGGGGACCCTGTTCGTGGCCTACCGCGAGCTGGCGCGTCAGTATGTCGCACAAACTGCCGCCATACTCGCCAAGCTCATCGCGGGCGATGCGACGGGAGCGCGCGATTTCGACAGCGTGATCGCAGACCAGGCAAAGAAGCCGCTGCCAGCGAACGGCACAAAGTGCGAGTGATCTGAGCGGCCTTCGGACGTCCGGCAAAAACCAGCACAGGAGAGGGTCAAGGCGGAAGAGATCGTCGGCGCGCCCGAGTCACTCCCGACTTGCCCACCCATTCGGCCAAGGTAGAACGTGCCGGCGTGACGCTCTGGCGCGCGGCGATCTGTCCAATTCGGTACAAAGGCAGGTAGTTCGCGTACTTGCTCACTGTCGCCTAAGCCAACAGGCCGCCATCGATTACGTCCGCTGGCACGGGGGCCGCCGTCACTGTTTCGCAGCCTCGGCACGCATACTGCGGGCGGACTTGGCGGTGCACGAAGAAGCGGGCGGGCTCCACGTCGAGTTGTTCGCTGACGTCTTCGCCAATCTTGACTAGGTCCTTGCCGCAGCGGCCGCACTGGCACGATTCGGGTTCGTAGCGGTGTTCAATACGTGGCAGCTCCGGCGGCAAGGCTTGGCGGCCAGCGCGTTGGCGTGGCGCTTTGGGCTTTTTGCCTTGCAAGCCCTGCAGCTCGTCTTCCATCGCCGCCAGATCGGCGTCGACCGTCTCTTCGAACAGCTCGTGCTGCTCACCGGACTGAACTTCACTCTTATTGCCGAACTGGATGCGCTTTGCGTATTCCGGCGAACGTGACCAGTCATTCCGGTGATCGTGACCGCTGCGCATGAAATGGCGTTACTCATTGATGACCCAAGTGAGGTTGTCCCCGACCCCAGGCAAACCAGTGACGGTCCCTCCACGGCACAAAATCCGTTCCACTAGCGTTGCATAGACCGTCTAGTGGCGAATACGAAGCGGTTTGGAACGGACTGATGTTAGAAAGAAGTGAAAAAATTTCCAATAACACAGGAAAAAATTTGAATTTCGGATAAGCTTGGGGAATTCATACCTTAACTGCGCTTTTAAATGACTACAGAACTGCAAGCCCGGCTTTCAACTTTCGTGCAATGGTGCCATGCTCACATCTTAGGTGATGAGAAAGGTGAAGCTCAGATTTTCTTAGATCAGTTCTTCCGAGCGTTTGGTCACGGTGGCTTTAAAGAGGCAGGCGCCACATGTGAAACAAGGATAAAGAACGAAAAAAATAAAACGAGCTTTGCGGATCTGGTTTGGCGTCCGGTCGTTCTCATTGAGATGAAGAAACGTGGCGAGAATCTCGGTAAGCATTATTCGCAAGCCTTCACATATTGGACGAGATTAGTACCTGATCGTCCGAACATGGTAATACTCTGCAATTTTGACGAGTTTTGGATTTACGACTTCAACTCTCAAATGGACTCACCAGTTGACATAGTAAAATTGATCGATTTGCCTCATCGATTCGGACCGCTGACCTTTTTATTGCCGCAACCGATTGCTCCGGTCTTTGGGAATCATCAAGAAACAGTGACTCGTCAAGCAGCTGATAAGCTTGCACATCTCTTTAAGTCTTTAGTTGGGCGAGGAGTAGATCGAGCGCTGGCTCAGCGTTTCTCTTTGCAAGCTCTAATGGCACTTTTTGCAGAAGATATTGGATTAATAGAGAAGTATTTTTTCGCGAGATTACTGGAAGACTGCAATACTCCCGAGGCCTCTTACGACCTACTTGGTCGGCTTTTTATGGAAATGAATACTCCTGGCAACACGCCGGGCGGTCGATTTAAAGGTATTCCTTACTTCAATGGTGGACTTTTCTCGTCGCCAGCACAAATCGAACTTCACCAAGAAGAGGTTATGTTGTTGCGTGAAGCCGCTAAGTTCGACTGGTCCAAAGTTAGGCCGGAAATCTTTGGGGTAATTTTCGAACACAGCATGGATGCCGATGAGAGGCGAGCTTTTGGAGCGCACTACACTAGTCCGCTCGATATTATGAAAGTCGTCGGCCCCACGATAGTAGAGCCTTGGACCCAGAAAATAGAGTCTGCAAAGACATTGTCGGAACTCGAGCGCCTCTTGCTCAAGATAGAAAATTTTAAAGTACTTGACCCAGCATGCGGCTCTGGCAATTTTCTTTATATCACATATCGCGAACTTAAGCGGCTGGAAGCTCGGATATACGAGCGAATGGGAACATATAAAAGTATTGACTCCTCGCAACGGCCCATGGGATTTTTATCAACGCGGAATTTTTTTGGGATTGATATCAATCCATTCGCTGTTGAGCTCGCCAAGGTTACAATGATGCTAGCGCATAAACTTGCGATAGATGAACTCCACATACAAGAGCAAGCGCTACCACTCGATAATCTCGATGCTAATTTCTATTCCGGCGACGCATTGATCAATCCGAGCGGACAACAAACACCTTGGCCCGATGCGTGCGTGATTGTCGGAAATCCTCCGTTCTTAGGAGCGAAGTTGCTCAAGCCGAAACAAGGCGTGGAGTATGTACGACGACTGCGAAAAGCCTACCCAGAAGTGCCAGGTATGGCCGATCTCTGCGTTTATTGGCTTTGGAGGGCTGAGCGCCACTTACGCCCAACAACGAGTGTCGAGTGGGAAATTGGTCGCGCAGGATTAGTGGGAACACAAAATATCAGGAATAACGCCAGCCGGGTGGGAGGACTTGATCACATCACGGCGGTCGGTACCATTGTCGACGCGGTCCAAAACCAGCCCTGGTCAGGCGAAGCCGCCGTACATGTGTCAATCGTGAATTGGATAAAAACAAAAGAAATAGAGCTGATTCCAAAAGTTCGACGACTGTGGTTTGAGCATAAAAAACAAAAATCGACGAGTAAGGCCAAGACAGAAAATGATATAGCACATAAGTTTGAGCTCGACATGCGCGAGGTCGATAATATTAACTCTAGTTTGTCTGATCAGCTAGATATTAGTTCGGCAGTTCGGCTTGTATGCAATATCAACCCACCGATTGCTTTCCAAGGAATTACCCCGGGACACAAAGCATTTGTGTTGTCTGAAGCTGAGCGCAACAGCTTGCCTAAACCCGAACTGGTTCTAACTTCCCCATATTTAGTAGGGGACGAAGTATTAGGGGGGGTAGCCGAACGTCGTTATTTGCTAAATTTCGAAAAACGCACTGTTCTAGAGGCGAAAAGCTATCCTTTCGCTTTCCAGCGAATAGAGAAAAGAGTGCTGCCGGATCGCATAGCAGCAGCGGAGAAGGGGAAGGACGACGCAGGAATAATGCGCCCACATCATCGACAATTTCTAGAACGTTGGTGGCAACTGTCGTGGGCGCGAGCCGAGATGGTAAGCGTTATTTCACCTCTCAATAGATATATCGCTTGTTCGCGGGTAACTAAGCGTCCTATATTCTTTTTCGTCAACGCCGCCATACAGCCAGGTGATGCGCTACAGGTTTTTTGTTTATCAGATGACTACAGCTTCGGAATTTTACAGTCAGCAGTACATTACGACTGGTTTCATGCAAAATGTTCAAATATGAAAGTTGATCCGCGATACTCATCAGAGTCAATATTTGATACCTTTCCATGGCCGCAAAAGCCCCTTTTAAGCCAAATTAGGGCCGTAGCGGAAGCTGGACGGAAAATCCGAGAGGTTCGTAATAATGCGCTTAAGGCCGTCGAAGGTGGACTAAGAAATCTATATTCCACATTTGATCTTCCAGGAGAAAACCCTCTGCGCACTGCACACCTGGAGCTCGACAGGTTAGTGAAAAAAGCCTATGGATTCTCGGAAAAGGATGATCTAAAAGAAAAATTATTCATGCTGAATCAGCAGATAGACGAAGAAAATAGGGATGGCGCCATCAGCAATGGTCCGGGTCTGCCAAAGCAATTTTCCGACGATCCATTTTTTATTAGTGAGGATGCGTTTGGTGATTAATTTGAAAAACTTTCGACAATCCTAACCCTAACGAATCCATGCATATAAATTTTGTAGAAATCCGCAATTTTCGCCGCTTGGCAGCGGTACGTATTGATTTAGCTTGCAACACTACGCTATTTGTTGGTGCCAACAACAGCGGGAAAACGTCAGGAATGACGGCTTTGCGGACGTTCTTGATTGAGCGAAATAGGTCCTTCTCAATGAATGATCTGCCAGTTAGCACGTGGAGGCAGTTCGACAAACTAGGAGAAAGATTGGAGGCTGAGGGTAGTTCAGCAGCCACCAGTTTTTCTTGGCAAGGATGCCTGCCATCATTGGACGTGTGGCTACAGGTTGAAGTCGAACAACTTCATAGGGTTTCTCATTTGCTGCCCACGTTAGGTTGGAACAAAGAGCTGATCGGCGTACGCCTTCAATTAGAGCCAGTAGAAGCGAATGAACTCGTCCAACGCTATTGTGCGGCTCGCGTTCTAGCAAAAGACACAACGGAACAAGCGAGAAAAGAGTTAAAGACTGCAGTGGATCCTGATTATACGGTTCAGTTATGGCCAGCATCTTTCAGCGAATTTATTGCAAAGAATTTGAATAGCTTATTCAAAGTCAAGTCCTATCTTCTTGATCCAAATAAGGAAAAACCTCCTGTTAGCGGGGTCGCGCAGCCACAAACGTTACCTAGCGGTTTGGAAGGCTTTTCCGAGGAGCCCTTTTTAGGATTAATTCAGATTGACGAAATCAATGCGCAACGTGGTTTTAGTGATCATACGCCGCCATTTTCCACTGCCGGATCCGCTTCGACCGGCCAGCCAACAGAGCGTCGTCGTCTTTCAGAGCAGCTGAGAACTTACTATTCAAAACATCTTGATCCTAGCGAGAGGCCCGAGCCGTCCGACGTAGAAGCGCTCCAAGCGATTCACTCAGCACAAACCAAATTTGATGACCGACTAAAACATGGTTTTTTGGGGCCGATTCGGGAACTGGAGACATTGGGTTACGCTGGATTAAGTCAGCCTAAGATTAATATTTCTACGCGGATTCGTCCTACAGACGGATTAAATCATGAATCAGCGGTGACCTATGAAATTTCATCGTTAGAAGATGTTGAATCAAAATATTCGTATAATTTGCCGGAGCAGTCGAATGGACTTGGCTATCAAAATCTGATATCTATGGCTTTTCGACTGATAGGCTTCCGTGACGCATGGATGCGAGTTGGGAAAGCTAAAAATACAGAGGCTGCTAAAGAGGACGATGCGCCAGCGTTAATTCACTTGGTTCTGGTGGAGGAGCCGGAAGCCCATTTACATGCGCAAGTTCAGCAGGTATTCATCAGAAAAGCGTCAAAAATATTGCGTAATCACCCAGATCTATTGGAAAGCAAATCGCACATTACCCAACTGGTGGTGAGTACACATTCGAGTCACATCGCGCATGAGACGGATTTCGCAGATATGCGATATTTTCGGCGCGAACCAGCGGCAAAGATGCCAGGTTCAGTTCCAACTTCTTCAGTAATAAATCTTTCCGAGGTTTTCGGAAAAAAGGACAACACAGCAAAATTTGTAAGTCGTTATTTGAAGGCGACTCACTGTGATCTATTTTTTGCTGACGCCGCCATCTTCGTAGAAGGTGCAGCTGAGCGAATGTTATTACCGCATTTCATTTCTGGCCACTTTCCAAACTTGGATAGCTGCTACATTACAATATTGGAAATCGGCGGCAGCCACGCACATCGATTCCAGTCTTTATTAGAGCATCTCGGGCTAAACACCTTAATGATAACTGACCTCGACTCTGCAGAGCCAACGGGTTGTCACAAAAAAGCAAACCCGAAACGAAATTTCGGGTTAATAACTGGTAGCTCCGTTATTAAAACATGGCTTCAACCTAGTGGCAATATAGATTCACTGCTGGATCTGCCTGAAGATAAAAAAGTTATAACAAAAACAGCGACTTTCTCCGTCCGTATTGCTTATCAATCGCCAGTAGACGTTGTCGTAAAAATCCCGCACTCTGCCAAAGAGGCTTTGGCTAGAACTTTCGAGGATGCACTCGTTTTGGAAAATATTGACCGGTTCAAGGTTCTTGCTGGTGATAATTTAATTGCAGATTTCCGACGTGCCATCAATACATCTGCGAGTTTAGATCAACTAACTAATTCTTTGTTTGTGATTTTGGATAAAACCAAGAAAAAGGCGGAATTTGCTCTTGATATCCTTTTCTCTACCGATCCATCAGAGCTGAAGATCCCGACTTATATTCATAATGGATTGGATTGGTTGCAGGCCTTACTGATTCTGAAGCAAGATGAGATCGTTTCGGTAGAAGTTTTGAGTATTTTGGAGTCAGCATGAGCAGTGCTCTCGATATGGCTGACGACTTGGTGGACGGGGCTGCTGACGATCAAATCGCAAGCTGCCTTGGCCAAACCACCCTCAGAAGTTTTTTTCTTTTCGCTGGCGCTGGTTCTGGAAAAACTGGATCGTTAGTAAAAGCCTTAAAATTTCTACTTGCGACGCAAAGTGATCGATTATGGTTGCATGGCCAACGGGTCGCTGTCATCACTTATACTAATAAGGCGCGATATGAAATTGCAGAGCGTTTGGGAAATAATTCAATTTTCTATGTTTCGACCGTGCACAGTTTTGCATGGTCTCTCATCGAGGGTTTTAACAATGATATTAGGGAATGGCTACGCGAGAACCTAACCATTGAAATTGATAAACTTACTGCCCAGCAGCTAAAAGGCAAAGAAAGCCAAGCGTCGATTGACCGAGGTTTGTCGATAATATCAAAAAACAAAAGGTTAACTCAGCTCGACGCAATTTCGGAATTCATCTATAGCCCTGATGGTGATAATCGTACCAGAGATTCGTTGAATCATTCGGAAGTCATAAAAATTGCAACAAACTTTCTTTCTAGATCGATTGTTCGAGACATATTTGTAAACAGATTTCCAATTCTATTAATTGATGAAAGCCAAGACACCAACAAATCGCTTATCGAATCACTGATTTCTGTCCAGCAAGAAAGAAAGAATGTTTTCTTGTTGGGGCTATTTGGCGATATGATGCAAAGAATTTATAACGATGGTAAGGCAGATTTAGATAGCGGTTTACCTGATGATTGGGTTACGCCCATTAAGAAGATGAATCACAGGTGCTCATTAAGGGTAGTGACTCTTCTAAATAAGATCCGCATGCCGGTGGATGGTAGAGAACAGACAGCTCGAAAAGATAAAGCAGAAGGCGTAGTTCGACTATTTTTGGTTCCAAGTCCAGCGCAAGACAAATCAAGCATCGAAAAACACATTTTGGGTCGAATGGCTATTGCAGCTAAAGATAATTCTTGGAACAACACTGGCTCAGTAAAAACACTCATACTCGAACATCACATGGCCGCGAGACGTCTAGGATTTTTAAGTCTTTTTGAGGCCCTTTCTGCTTCCGATAAATTGAAATCCGGTTTAACGCGGGGGGATCTGTCCGGCCTTACTTTTTTCTCCAACACTGTCCTTCCAATTACCGAAGCCATTGAAAACCAGGACCAATATCGTCTGATGGCTCTTCTCCGGGCCAACTCACCGATACTTGACTCGAAACTATTGGGCCAGAAAGATGTCGATACACTTAGTCAGATTAGCAAGGCGCGGGCAGCCGTGGACGTTCTGGCCGAATTATTAGATTCTTGTAATTCAGTGACTTTTTCGCAAATTCTTCAATGCGTACGCTCGTCTTCTTTGTTGGTAATTCCGAATAGTCTTCAAGGATTTGAGACTGTCGAGGGCTTAGGAGTGAATGTATCAAATGGGTCCGAGCTGGAGGATCCGGTGATATCAGCTTGGCGCACGGCCTTGAAAACTCCCTATAAGCAGATCAAAGCATATAAGATATATATGGACGGGAACGCCGAGTTTGATACCCACCATGGGGTAAAAGGTCTTCAGTTTAAAAGAGTTTTTGTAGTGATGGATGATAAAGAAGCCAATGGTTCAATGTTTTCCTATGAGAAATTATTTGGTGCCAAAGCGGGAGCTAAAGCGACCGACACAACTCGGCGATTATTTTATGTGACCTGTAGTCGTGCTGAAGAAAGTTTAGCTCTGGTCGCTTACACCGAGGATCCAGACGCGGTTCGAAATTTTGTAGTCGCGGAAAAATGGTTCTTAGACCAAGAGGTTATAATAATTCAGTGAGCGTAGTATTTTCAGAAGTAGGCTTCAGTTGAATTGGCATAGAACACCTGTAAGTTATATGGCCGATACTCGATAGTCACTTGTCATCGAACACCTCCGGCCACAACAGGCAGTCCGGAGAGTGTTAGATTGCAGTTGCCAAAGAGGTGATGCCTCCAAACACACGTTCAGTCACGCTTGGACGAGAATATTGCCAGAGGGTATCAATGGTGGTACTCGCGATCAGCTAACGGGTTTCAACTTATCAAGCGCGGCAATCACCATATGTTCACACGGCAAACACCCAGGTGAGAGCTTCTTTGAGTGGCGATGAGAAAATGAATCCGCTGTACCAGGACAGCTTCCGGTCAAGCGCTTAAACACGCCGTCTTCGTGTCGGATTCTCGCTAGCAATTCGCGCAACCAAGGGACCAGCTGATTTTCATTTTGGAGGCGGAATACTAAACCTTGAAATGACTCTTCTGCTTCTTTGACTTCGCCGTCGTCTGTGGTTATTTTTCGCGGCTTACGCATGATTTCTACAATATATGTCGGACCATCCGACAGCAAAAGCCGTACTACTAATACCCCTCTTAGCAAGGGAATGGATTGATCAAGAAATGGAAAGCGCCGCGCTGTTGAAGTCGCATCGTCGCTATCTTTGAAAGGCTCAATGCCATTTAACTTTGGAGGCTCGCTGGTACCGTAACCGTCTGCAATTGTGAACCAAGAGACCGCTCTTATTAGGTCTGGTCGAGTCTCTTTTAAATTAACCATTGCACTCCACATATCGAAGAGCATACCAGCGGATTCGAAAATTGGAACTGCATGAATCGATGCGTACGCAACACCCTTCCCACTGCCGTGCGCTTCGCCGCCGGATATTATTGTCGCATCGGGTCGAATACTCTTCGGGCCGGCTTTGGTAGTGGCTTGATCTGCTCGAATTTTCACTACCGGACGGCGCTGGCCTATGATTCGGAATCCGACGTCTTGGACTTCAATTTCTCCCGCGTCATGGTCAGGGGACAGGTCTCCCGTCAGATCGAGACAGTCGGGAGGCTCTAGGAGTACCCGATCTGGAGCACCCGCCCAAGCTTCGGGGCTTCCTTCTGGGGCTGGATTTTCTGCGTCACTACTGTTTTCCCGCGAGAGAAAAATGGGGGAACCAATTGGTTCCGTCATGCCGAGTACACGTAACGCCAAAAACGACTTTTTCTCATTGAACGGAATTCCTTCGACCGCTATCGTAGCTGGCCCCTGGAACCATGGACCGATTTTAAGAAACGCTGGACTTGCTTGATTTGGGACGAAATGCGCCGCCAAGTCTGCGTTTATGGTTTTTGCAACCCGCTGCGTATACATATCGTATTTGGCGTGTGCCAAGAAAACGGCGTCATCGTCATAAAGCCGTTTTCTCAATCGGACCTGCCACTTGGCAGGTTCCTCTGGACAGTCTAGTGGAGCAAAAAACCTGTACATCGCCGTATCGTGTCCTGGTCCGTCCCATCTGTACGTCGCGAGTATGCGCCTTACTTCACTTGAAAACCCGAAGCAACGGGCGAAAAATTCTGTGCAGGGGATCAGAAGTCTGCCACCTTGGGGTAGTTCGAACTCGATTAGCCAGTTCCTGTCAATGGGATACTTCAACGGGTAAAGCTCCAAAGGAAAAGGGGCCTCTGCGTAGTTCCGTATCGCATTTTCGAACGACGTAAAACGCCAACGTCCAGAAGTAAAGTCAACTTTGAATTCCTGCGGATCGAATATGGCCTCCTCGTTGCTACGGTCGTTTTGCCAAATAGATCCTATTCGTATCTGCCCGAGCGCCCCAACTGGGACTTCCTTCAAAGCAAATTTATCTGATACGGTATCACCGAACATTTTTCGAAAAGCGACAAGCACCAAGGGCTGCGTGGCGTCATTGCGATTCTTCTTGAAGCCGCAGTACCAAGAGGCGATTAGTTTTTCGTCTCCCGCTCCGAGAGATTTCCGAAGCCGTATGACGGAGTTTGTACGTCGGATTCTGTAATGGAACTGACTTGGCATTGGTAGAGCCGCGCCAGTTCTCAATGTAGCGAGGTTTCCTGAGCTGGTGGCGGCCGAAGTTTACGGTATGATAATTATCGCAGCTATTTCCAAAACGTCGCAGTTATTTCAAAAAGTCACAGCCGCCGCCCACCAGGGCCACGGCGGAGGTGGTGTGATGCGGGCTGCGGAAGGGGCGCACCTTCCAGTTGTCGGCTGAAAAGCCACCGGTGAGCGACTGCACCGCCGCCGATTCCAGCGCTTCCTGGTCCGTCATCGGCGGCAGCAGGCCGGGAAAGCGCGACGCCAGCATGGTCTTGCCGGCGCCGGGCGGCCCCACCATCAGCACGCTGTGCGCGCCGGCGGCGGCCACTTCGAGCGCGCGCTTGCTTGCGCGCTGGCCTTTCACATCGCAAAAGTCCGGATAATCGGGCAGGCGCGTGAGCGCGCGCGGTTGATGGCGCGCCAGCCGGCATGGATCGTCGCAGGCGGCAAAATGGGCGCAGACCTGGAGCAGCGTGGCGGCCGGATAAATGACGGCGTCGGCCACCAGCGCCGCTTCGTCGGCATTCGCTTGCGGCAGGATGAAAGCGCGATGCGCGCCGGCTTCGCGCTGCATGGCGAAGGTGATCGCCAGCGCCCCCCGGATCGGGCGCAGCTCGCCCGACAGCGACAGTTCGCCGGCAAATTCGTAGCGCCCCAGTTCCCGCGATGGAATCTGGCCCGACGCGGCCAGGATGCCGAGCGCGATCGGCAAGTCGAAGCGGCCGGACTCCTTGGGCAGGTCGGCCGGGGCCAGGTTGACGGTGATGCGGCGCGCCGGGATCTGGAACCCGGCATTTTGCAGCGCGGCTTGCACGCGGTCTTTCGATTCGCGCACTTCGGCATCGGGCAAGCCGACGATGGTAAATTTGGGCAAGCCGTTCGCCAGATGCACTTCGACGCTGACGGCGCGCGCTTCCATGCCGGCCAGGGCGCGGCTTCGCAATACGGCAAGGCTCATACGATTCCTGATCAGTGCGTGAAATTGTCGATGGTGCGGCCAGCCTGGCCTGGTCCGCTTGATGCGAGCCAAAGGTGTGTGCCAGGATAGTCAACATGGGGATGCTGGCAGTCATTTGCCGACCGGAGGTACAAATCCGTCCAGGGGATTGACGTTTTCGGTACCGGTCTCTTGTGGAATCCAAGCCAGATGTAGTGCTGAGTCCGTGCCCGAATGCCGGCATCGGCCTCGTTACGTCCCTGACGCCGGTGTGCCGGTGAGCGATAGCAAAAAAGGCTTGCGTTCGCTCCGCAACTTACTATAGTATTTGTACTGCTTTGAACTAGTACATAAGGATGTTTTGCTTGATGGACATGACAATTGATACTGCCAGCATTGAGCCAGTGTATGAGCAAATTGCGCACCAAGTGCGCCAGGGCGTGCTCACGGGCGCTCTGCGGCCTGGATCGCCCATTCCCACCATTCGCCAGTTGGCCCATGATCTGGACTTGAATGCGAACACGGTTGCCAAGGCCTACAAAGTGTTGGAAAGCGAGCGTGTCATTCTTACTGCCGGTAAGAAAGGTACTTTCATCAATCGCGATGCGGAAGTTGAAATCCGCAATCGCAACATGCGCGATGGTGTGCGCTCAATGGCGGCGTTAGTGAGTTCGCTGCATGAAAAAGGACTCGCGGCAGATCATATCCGCGCGGCCTTCCTGGCCGCGATCGCGACCATCGAGCAAGCCTAGCAATGGACTCGGAAAAATAAAAGAGGGGAAGAAAAATGCTTCAATCAGGGATCTATCTGGTAGCGATCATCCAGATCGTCATGCTGTACTGGCTGACGGCCAGGAAGACGTTGGGCTTAATTGATGACACGTTCTTGTCGAAGAATCGCGCGTGGGTTGAGCGGAACCCCTCCTTCAAAACGCGGCATCACGAGTCAACAATGGCGAGCTTATCGTTTTACGCCCTGGGCTCGGCCTGGCTTGTGCTGGTCGTGCTTGCGGGGGGCGCAGGCGCAGCCATTCCTGCCTACTTGACGTTCGCGCCAACCATGGCATGGCTTGTCCTCATTCTCATTTACGCCGCCGTTGCCAAGCAGCGCATCGGCCACAACATCCCGCTGCCTGCCAAACGCAGCGTGTTGTTCGCGCGGCGATCACTGCGCGATTTCGTGAGCCCGATGTGGACCACGACGTGCTTCGTGCTTTTTGCTGTCGCGATCGCGTTCTATGCCGTCGGTTACGCACGCGGTCTTATCGCCACCGACGTCTTCGTCGGCCGAATGGCTGGATTTGCGATCATGTTGCCGACCGCCAGCGTGACCCTGCTTTACTGCTTGCGGCGAAAACATCAGCCGATTGACGACGCATGGGGCCCCTCCTACCGGCGCATGGAGGTGCGAGGCAATATCGTGGTCCTGTATCTGTGCCTGGTGCTCGTTGCGTGGTGCATGCTGCAGGACTTTTTTGCCGCTCCACCCATCAGCGACGTGGCCTTCTTTTCGGGAGTGAACCTGATGATGCAAGCCGCCTGGCTGCGATTCTTCAACAGTCCGGCGGTAAAACAGTTACTGCTTCGCGTTTGAATTTTTCCGCACCAGGTCTCTGCCCGGACAAGACGAGCCACCGAATGTGGCCGTATTCGCCCCAGCCGAAGTCTTCCATGCGAACCACGTCCAGCCTCGATGCCCGCGGCAGCAAGCGCCGCGAGCCGCCAGTTGGACATATCCTCGCCAAAGCGGCAGTCATGATCAGCTTCCGCAATCGAGCCGGTACAGTGGAGGCGTCCCATTTTCCTGCTGGCTGGCCAAGGTCAGGAATTCGAAAAAATGATGGTCGATGTCATCGAGTTGCTCGACAACTGCATTGTGTAGCAGAAACATCAGCTCTCCTGCAGAGAACGCCACACCATCCGCCGCGGAAAGCGTCACGATGGGCTCGATCTGGTCATCGCCTTCCCAGCATTCGTATTGCACGCGGATCTGGGGGGCTTGCAATTCCAGATGGCCCGGGTTCCAGGATGCGATACCACGAATGTCCTTTTGATATGCTTCGAACTCCGCCTCAAATACCTTGCGATCAGTAAAGATGGAACCGCTAAAGCTCCAGCAGCAGTCGCGCATCAGCGTCTTTGGATTCGCCATTTTCCGTCGTTCCCGGAAGGTTGGAAGAGGGCAGATTATGGCATCCCGATTTCCTCGCTCACATTTCTTTTTCCTATCCCATGGCTGGCCCAAGCGGCTCATCTTGCGAGCCGGGCCAACAGCAGCGGCAGCGCCGCCCGCCCGGGTGGGGAACAAGATAAACAGTGCGCGCCGACTTAGCGCATACAATGCATCCATACACCCGCCGCCGCGACAGCGCGCGGCGGCGCTCGCACACGCTTTCAGAGAACAGGAATATCGATGGATTTTGACGTAGCGGCATGGGAACAGGAAATCGGCAGGCCAGTACCACCCCTCATGGCCAAATTCTTCACATGGCTCGCGCCCTATGAATACGGGGATCTCGGCTACTTCGAGCTGGCGCCGGAAAACCTGGCCGGCGGTACCGCCTGGGAAGGCATGGAGCGCTGGGGCGCCGACACCTGGGGCTTCATCAGCCTGCCCGATGGTTCCCTGATCGGCCTGTGCGAAGCGGTGCAGCCGCCCGCCGTCGTCCACATCGGTTCCGAAGGCGAACTGAGAACCCTCGCCGAATCGTTCGAAGCCTTCCTGCTGGCAATCGACGCGGGCGAAACCGAGACCGAGATCGACCTCGCCGACGATGACCTTGAACCGGAGCAAGTCGCAGCGCGCAAGGCATTCACCTCCTGGCTCAACAAGAGCAAGATCGCCGCGCCGGCCGTGAGCGGGCAGTTCGACTTTTCCGCCTATGCCGCCGGCGACCCGCCCGAACGGCGCGCCCCGCCAACGCAACAGGGCGCCGCGCCCGCCCTGGACCCCGCCTACCTGGACCACATCGACGGCATGGGCGAGCGCCTCAGGATGCTGTGCAGCCTGGTGGGCCGCACGGCCGCCGATCCCGAACTGTGCGCCGTCGCCGGACAGGTCTTCGGCAAAGCGCCGCCCCAGTCCGTCGGCAATGCCAAACACGATGACAGCATCTGGCTGACCGCGAAAAAGGCCGACGTCAGTTTTCTGTTCAGCCGCAAGGTGTTGAATCCGAACTACGCGCCCGTACCGATCGGCAACAAGGCCATCTGCCCCTTCCTGGAGAGTGTGTTTCTCGGCGACGCCTACAGCGAGCCAGTCCTGTTCGGCTTGCACGGCGACGCGCTGTGGGACGCCATTGCGCTCAAGCTGCCGCAACTGTACAAGGAAACCGTCGACGAGGATGGCGAACTGGAAAAGGCATGCACCGTGCCGCTCGATGCGGCGCGCGACACCGAACTGAGGCTGTGGATGAACAATGGCCGCACCAATGCCTGTGTGCAAATCGCACAGGGACGCGAACTGGCATGGCCCGAAGCCGCCAACCAGGTCCACAGCGGCGCGGGCCTGTTCCTGCAATGGGCACTGGAAAACGGCTGGCTCGAACGCGGCATGTTCCCCGGGCAGGACGAGCTCATCGACGCCATGCGCCGCAGGGAAGCGCGCCCCTCGCAACTGGTGCGGCTGGGCCTGACGCGCGGCTTGTGGGACACCCACCTGGCGGACGAACCCGGCCTGCGCCAGTTCGCCTATGTGTACTTCCATAACATGGACGGTATCTGGATCAATGCCGACCTGAAGACCATGTTCGGCAAGCGCCAGGGCCAGTATGGTCATGACGAGCCCGTGCTCGACGACGATCCGGCCGAGATCTGCGACGCCCTGTTCGCCGTCTTCAGCACCCAGTTCGCTGGCTGGAAAAAGGCCAATCCGCAGGAACTGGCCTGAAGTAGCGCCGGGCCGGCAGCGGCCCGGCGGCTTGCTTCACTTGCCGTCGCGCTTGCCGATCAGCGCCACCAGCCCCGCGGCCAGGCTGCCGCGCCAGTGGTAGTAGTCGTGACCGCTGGCAAACTCGTGGTGCGTGACCCGGTAACCCTTGGCACGCAGCACATCGCGCAGATGACGGTTTGAATCGAGGATGCCGGCCGCGCCGTTGCGCCCGCTTTCAAACAAGCCCGCTTCAAGCAAGAATTCCACCGGTTTGGCGGGCGCATCTATGAAACGCCGGGTCAGCCATTCGGCCTCGCTTTCCTGTCCTTGCCCGTCGGGCGACCACCAGAACGAGCCCGACTGGCTATATACCTTGCCGAACAGTTCGGGATGGCGCAATCCCGCGTACGCCGCCGCCAGTCCGCCATAGCTGGCGCCGGCGATGACGGTCTGGTCCGCCGTTGCCCAGATGCCGCGCTGCCTGGCCCAGGGCATCAGTTCCTCGGCCAGGAAGCGCGCGAACGCCGGATTCGGCGGCAGTTCGGCCGAGCGCGTGGCATTGCTCGGGTTGGCGATCAGGATCGCCGCCGTCGGCGGCAGCGCGGCGGCGGCCACCAGGTTGTCGAGAATGGTAGCGCTCGGCACTTCGCTCAGGTAGGTTTCGGCGTCGAACAGTACCGCCAGCGCATTGCCGGCCGCGCCGGCCTGGTAACCGTGCGGGCGGTACAGATAAATATCGCGGGTGTTGCCCAGCGCGCTGCTGGACAGGCGCAGTTTTTCCACGCTGCCGGGCGTGACACCGGGGCGCGGCGCCACCCATGCCTGCGGCGTCGCGCCCGGCAATTCCAGCACCGAGGCGCCGTCGAAGTTGTCGAGCGGCTGCTCCGGAAAACTGCGCCGGTTCAGCGGGTCGCGCTGGGCGGTCGCCAGGATCGCACGCCGCCGCACCATGGCCGGCGCGTCGAGTTCGGGGACGTCGGGCGCCAGCCGGTAGCTCAGGCGCGTGCCGGGCGGCACGCGGTAGCTGCGGAACCACACGTCGCTGCGGCCCAGGCGCTGCATCTCGTCATGGTCGGACGATGGCCCGCCGAGAATGCGCACATTCTGGCGCGCACCGCGCCACAGGAAGGTCACCAGCGGCTGGGACTGGTTCTCGCCGCTCATTTCGACCAGCGGCGCGCCGGCCTGCTCGACCTCGCGCCAGAAAGCGCCGCTGTCGCCGCCCGCCGCCAGCGCCTGCTGCAAGGCTTGCAGGCGCACACTGGCAATCTCTGGCTGCGCAGCGCGCTGGGCAGCGCGCGGCACCACCTGCAGCAATTGCAGCTGATAAGTGCCGCTGCGGGGCGCGCGCACGTCCAGCGTGTACGGTCCGCGCGCGCCCGCGACGAACATGAATTCCTGCTCGTCGCGCTGGCCCTTGGCCAGGACCTGTGCGCGCTTGCCGCCGGCGTCGAGCAGCACCAGGCGCATGCCCGGGCCGCTGAGGGTGCCTTGCACATAGTCGCCTTCGGCCAGCCGCACCGGATAAGCGCGCGACTGCTGCGCTCGCAAAGTGCCGCTGAACCGCGGCAGTGGGCTTGTGTCGGCCGCAATGGCACTGTGGCTGATGAGCAGGGCGGCCAGCGCGCCCGTGAATAAAAAGGAGAGTGTCATATCAGAACTTCGCCAGCATCGACAGGAACACGCGCCTGCCTTCTTCGTTGAAATCGGCCGAGCTGTCGCGCTGCCGGCCCTTGTCGCCCACGTTGAGCACGCCGGCACCGACGGTGAGGGCGCCGACCCGGTATGCGGTACTCAGGTCGGCTACCCGGTAAGCCTGCTTGCGCACCAGGTTCTGGCCATTCGACGGCACGCTCAGGTATTGCGCGCCGATGTGGCGCACGCTGGCGCTGGACGGCCATTGCGCATCCGGGCGCCAGTCGAGGCTGAGGTTGGCGTTCTGGCGCGGACGGTAGAGCAATGGCAATACCCGCGCGTTGCTGGTGTTCTTGGCGTCGGTCCAGGTGAGGTTCGCGCGTGCCGACCAGTGGGTCGAGAATGTGGCGTGCACGCTGCTTTCCACGCCCCGCGTACGCACGCGGGCAATGTTTTGGTAAGCGAAGATGGGACGCCCGTCCGCCAGGAAGCCGGCAAAATTGGCATAGGTTGGCGCCAGTACCCGGTCCGAGGTGCGGCTGCTGATGTCGATCATGCCGCTCAGCCGGTTGTCGAAGGCGGTGATGCCGCCGCCGATACGCCCGCCATCGAACTGCAGCCCGAGTTCCTTGCTGGTGCTCGTTTCCGGCGCCAGCGCGGGGCTGCCGACGATGTAGCAGCCCACCGTGGCGCTGCCGCAGGATACCGAACCCCAGTTGGTGCTGCCTTGCAGCAAAGTCGGCGCGCGGAAGGCGCGCGCCCAGCCGCCCTTGATGGTGACCGTGGGCGTCAGCTGATGGACCAGGTAGACGCGCGGGCTGTGATGCCCGCCAAAGTGTTGATGGTGGTCGTAGCGCTCGCCGATGGTCAGCTTCAGGTCGTCGCGCAGGGCGATCTCATCTTCCATGAACAGCGCATATTGCGCGATTTGAATGTGCGGGTCGCTGCGGTAGCCGGCCATGCCGTGCAAGCCGGTGATATTGGCCGGATCGTGCAAGCGTTCGCGCCGGCTGGTGTCGTGCCCGAGTTTGATGTCGTGCCCGCTGGCCGGCGTCCATGCCAGGGCGGCGCCAAGGGCCCGGTTGGCGATCAGCGGGAAGCCCGGCTGCGCCACGCCGTTGACGGCGGCGTTCAAGCCCTGGTCGCCCTGGCGCTTGTCGTACGACGACGATACGCGCAAACCGAGCACGTCGGCGATGAGCGGACCGCTGGCGCTCAGGCTGGCCGAGCGTGTGTCGCCCGCGGCGCTGTTGTCCGGCTGCACGGTGTCGAGCTTGAGCGCGGCGCGCCAGATCGTGCCGATCTTGCGCGTGATGATGTTGACCACGCCGCCGATCGCGTCCGAGCCGTACAGCGCGGACATCGGTCCGCGCACCACCTCGATGCGCTCGATTTCCGCCACGGGCACCCAGCCCGTGTCGAAGTCGTTGCCGCGAAAACTCACATTGTTCGAATTGACGCGCTTGCCGTCGACCAGGAACAGGGTGTACGCCTGCCCCAGGCCGCGCAATTGCACGCCCGCCACCTGGTTGCCGCTGCGCGAGAGCGACACGCCTTCGATGCTACCGAGCAGGTCGGCCAGTTCCAGCACGGGACGTTTTTCCAGGTCGGCGCGGGTGATCACGGAGATGCTGGCCGGCGCATCCTTGAGCGTGTGCGCCAGGGACGAGGCGCTGACCACCACCGTCGGCAGTGCGGCCGGGTCGGCGCTAGCGCCAGGCTCGGCAGCCGCAGCGGCGGCGGGATGGAGGGACAAGGCAGCGCAGGCGAGCGTGGCCAGCGGATGGCGCACCAGGCGCAGGACGGGGAACTTCATGGGATTCTCCACAGGCAGGACAGGCATTCGCGGAAAGGATGCGAATGATTCTCATTTACTTTGAGACCTGGATTATGTCACACTGGCAATCTTCAAAGCTTTGCGAAAACCAGAAAAATGTATGATCGGGCAGATGGCGCAGGGGAGGCAGGGGCTGCGCGCGGCATGGCGCGGCGGGTGACGCGCGCCGACCTGATGCGCAGCGCCGGGCTGCTCGGCGCCGATTACACCTTCCACGACAGCGGTCCGGCCGAGGAAGCGGTGCTGGAGGGCTTGTTCGACACGCTGCACCTGCACCTGCGTCCCGGCCTGATCCTGCACGCGGCGGCGGTGCGCGATCTGCGCGACCTGTCCACCAGCAACAGCCTGTATCCTGGTATCAAGATCGTGGTGGTCATCGATGGCGGCACCGATCTGTCGTTCGGCCACCGCCGCTTCGCGCTGGGGCCGGACAGTGCCGGGCCGGGCGCGCGCGCAGCGGGGGCGCTGGTCAACCTGGCCGAAACCGATTGCTTCAGCCGGCGCTGGCAGCGCGGGCGCCACGAAAAAAAGGTCAGCCTGACCCTCACGCCCGAGTGGATGGCCGTGGCCGGCCTCGACGCGCACGGCGCGCCGCCGGCGCTGCGCACCTTCCTGCGCGAGCACCTCGCGTGCCAGCCGTGGATGGTGTCGGCGCGGGCGCGCCAGCTGGCTGCGGAGATCCTGGCGCCGCCTTCGTTCTTGCCGGGGTTGCAGCGCCTGAGGCTGGAAGGGCGCTGTATCGCGCTGGCCACGGAAGCGCTGGCAAGGTTCGCACCCGCGGCCGACGCGGCGCCGCCATTGCGGGCGGCGGACCGGCGCCGGCTGGCGCGGCTCGAGGAGCTGCTGCGCAGCGATGCCGGCGCGCAGCTGTCGATGGCCGCTATCGCGCGCGCGCTGGGCACCAATCCCAGCTCCCTGCAGTCGCTCACGCAGCGCGAATGGGGCACCAGCGTCTTCGGCCGCCTGCGCCTGCTGCGCATGGAGCAGGCGCGCCTGCTGCTGGCGGGCGGCGCCGGCGTGGCACAGGCGGCGCGGGCGGCTGGCTACGCGGCGGCGAGCAATTTTGCCACGGCATTCAAGAAACAGTACGGCGTCAGCCCCCGCCACGCCCATACCTTGCGCTGAAAGGCAGGCACCCGCTCGCCAAGCGAGGTCATGCCCGCTTGCTTCGCGTCGATAGCGCCGGCCCTGGCGTGCCATCGCCGCCGCAGGCAAAAAAAAAGCAGCCGGATGGTTTCCGGCTGCGGGCATGTGGTGCCGGTGTTCGAGGTCACCGGACTAACCTGTGGCAAATGCAGGGGCATGTCACCGACATCACCAGAATAAGCCAGTCAGATGACCGCAGCATGACGTACGGCTAACGGGACGCGAGCGCGCCGCGTTCTTGCCGGCGTGCTGCGCATCGCCTCAGGCCAGGCTGATGGCGTCGAAACCCTGCGCTTCCGGCGGCCCCGCCAGCAGGGGCATGACCGCGACGATCGGGCCGCGCAAGGCGGGGGCGCTGTCGCCGGCGAGGCGGTCGGCTTCGGTCTCCCACAAGGTAATCGACATGCCTTTGCCGCTGCCCGGATCGGTCAGGAGAAAGGTTGCCTTGAAGCCTTGCAACTGTTGAAGAACCGGCAGCACCGCATCGTTGTACAGCGCGACGACTTCGCCGATTTTTTCCGGCTTGGCTTGAACATGGGTAACTCTTGCAAACATGGTGTGCTCGTTGGGATGAAAAACGACCGGACGGGCTTGCTGCGCCCGAACCATACAGTGTGTATGGTTGAACTATACACGATGTTTGCGCGTTGTCGGGTTTACTGGCGGTAAGCTATGATGCGGACGCATCGAACCGCATGCAGCGGCGCCTTCCCAGGCGCCGGCGTCGTATTTTTTCGGAGTCGCCATGCCGTCCCCCCGTTCCGCAGGACAAAATCGTTTATCGCGCGAGGCCTGGCTCGACTTTGGCCTGGCTGTGTTGCGCGACGACGGTCCGCACGCCTTGAAGGCCGATCCGCTGTGCAAGCGCATGGGGGTGAGCAGGGGGAGTTTCTATTGGCATTTCGAGAGCGCCGGCAGCTTTGCGCTGGCGGTGCTCGAGCGCTGGGAATCGATCGCCACCGACCAGATCATCCGCGCCATCGAAGAGGCCGAAGCCGATGCGCTGGCGCGGCTGCGTTGCCTGTTGACGAAGGTGGGGGAACTCGATATCGGCCTGTATCAGGCCATCAGCACGCTAGGCGCGCAAGACCCGGGCGCGGCCCAGGTGCTGCGCCGCGTGCATGAGCGCCGTGTGGCGTTCGTGGCGAGCCTGCTGGCGGCGCTCGGTTTCGACGCGGCCGAGGCAGCCACGCGGGCACAACTGATCTATGCCTGGGCCATGGGCGAACTGCTCACGCGCGAACCGGGCCGGCATGCCTTTTCGGCAGCCCAGATCGATGCGGTCGAGCGCCTGCTGATCCGGCGCTAGCCCAGACGCAGCTCAGGGCTGCGGTTTGGTGGTTACCAGGCGTTCTTCGAGTTCGGTGACGCGCTGTTCCAGTGCTTCGAGCTTGGCGCGGGTCTTGGCCAGTACCTGGGCCTGGATATCGAATTCCTCGCGCGTGACCAGGTCGAGCTTGGAAAAGCCCTGGGTCATCATGCTCTTGACGTTCTTCTCGATATCCTTGGCCGGCGAACTCTCGATGGCCTGGTTGATCTTGCCCTGCAAGTCGTTGAAAAAGCTGTTCATGTCCATCGCAATCCTCGTGAAATCGGTAGCGCACCGCAGCGGTGCGGCAGGTGGGCCAGTTTGGTGCATTCGCGCCGGCCGCGACCGGAATCGCGGTTGTTTTACTGTTTATTAACAGCAAGTTGGGGCCGCCGGGCGCGAAAACAAGTTGCGCCCTAGCGCAATCGTAGCTGGCATGACTTCTGCTACTGGATAAGCAGTGTGCATGCGCCAAGCTTCATTTTAAACCCCAACCGCCGTCTCTGTTAAAAAACCATAAGGGAACCGTCATGAATAAGCTGTCCACCCGATTGTCTCTCGCCGCCGCGCTGACCCTGGCGCTGGCTACCCTGGGAGCGCCGCTGGCCCAGGCTGCCGAAGAGCCCGTGCCCGACAATGTGGTGAGCTTCAACGCCGCCCTGACCAGCGACTACCGCTACCGCGGCCTGTCGCAAAGCCGCATGAAGCCGGCCGTGCAGGGCGGGGCCGACTACACCCACAATCCGAGCGGCGCCTATGCCGGCGTATGGGCCTCGACCATCAAGTGGACCCGTGACCTGGGCGGCGACGGCAATGTCGAAATCGACCTGTACGGCGGCAAGAAGGGGGAAATTACCAAAGGCGTCAGCTACGACGTGGGCGGCTTGTACTACGGCTACCCGTCCAATGGCCTGCATCCGAACGCCAACACGTTCGAACTGTACGGGCAGGTCGGCATGGGTCCGGTCTCCCTGAAGTATTCGCATTCGACCACCAATCTGTTCGGCACCACCGACAGCAAGGGCAGCGGCTACCTGGATTTGAGCGCCAATCTCGACCTGGCCACCGGCCTGGTGCTCAACCTGCACGTGGGACGCCAGCGCGTGGCCCACAACGATGCACTCAGCTACAACGACGCCAAGATCGGCCTGACCAAGGATGTCGGTTTTGCCACGGTCGCGCTGGCCGTCATCAGCGCCAATACCGACATGTATGTCAGCCCGGTCAACGGCAAGGACCTGGGCCGTTCCCGCGCCGTGCTGACCGTGTCAAAAACTTTCTAAGAGGCCAGGTATGAAAATGATCACCGCCATCATCAAACCCTTCAAGCTGGACGAAGTGCGCGAAGCGCTGTCGGCCATCAATGTGCAAGGGATTACCGTTACCGAAGTCAAGGGCTTCGGACGCCAGAAAGGCCATACCGAGCTGTACCGGGGCGCCGAGTACGTGGTCGATTTCCTGCCCAAGACCAAGATCGAAGCGGCCGTGGACGACGCCATCGTCGAACAAGCCATCGAAGCCATCGAAGGCGCTGCGCGCACCGGTAAGATTGGCGACGGCAAGATTTTTGTCTATAACCTGGAACAGGTGGTGCGGATCCGCACCGGCGAAACCGGTAACGAAGCACTTTAAGCTGAGGGGAACACTGATGAATAAAACGATAACAAAGTGGCTCGCCGGACTAGCCGTCCTGTGCGCAATCGGCGGCGTGTTGCCGGCCTCGGCCCAGGACGCGCCCAAGCCGGACACGACGGCAGCAGCCGTCGCGCCGGTCGAGGCACCCGCCACCGCGGTGGCCACGCCCGCCGCCAGCACGGCCAGCACGGCCAGCGTCGCCGCGCCCGCCGCCGCGCCCGCACCGGTGCCGCATAAAGGCGACACCACCTGGATGTTCATTTCCACCGTGCTCGTGATCCTGATGACGATTCCCGGGCTGGCGCTGTTTTACGGCGGCCTGGTGCGCACCAAGAACATGCTGTCGGTGCTGATGCAAGTATTCGTGGTGTTTGCGCTGATCATCGTGCTGTGGTGCATCTACGGCTATTCCGTTGCCTTTACGCCGGGGAACGCCGTGATCGGCGGCTTCGACCGGGCTTTGCTGTCCGGAATCTATGATCCGGCCAAGGGGGCGTTTGCCTACGCCGCCACGTTCAGCAAGGGCGTGGTCATTCCGGAGTTCATTTATGTGGCCTTCCAGGGCACGTTTGCCGCGATTACCTGCTGCCTGATCGTCGGCGCCTTTGCCGAGCGCATCAAATTTGGCGCCGTGATCGCCTTCATGGTGCTGTGGTTCACCTTCGGCTACCTGCCGATCGCCCACATGGTCTGGTTCTGGACCGGTCCGGATGCCATCACCGACGCCGCCACCCTGGCATCGGAAACCGCGAAAGCCGGCTGGCTGTTCCAAAAAGGTGCGCTCGATTTCGCCGGCGGCACCGTGGTGCACATCAATGCGGCGGTCGCCGGCCTGATGGGCGCCATCCTGATCGGCAAGCGCGTCGGCTACGGCCGCGAAGCCATGGCCCCGCACTCGCTGACCATGACCATGATCGGCGCCTCGCTGCTGTGGGCCGGCTGGTTCGGCTTCAACGCCGGCTCGGCCCTGGAAGCGGGCGACATCGCCGCGCTGGCCTTCATCAACACCCTGCTGGCCACCGCCTGCGCCACCCTGTCGTGGGTATTCGGCGAGTGGATCACCAAGGGCAAGCCATCGATGCTGGGCGCCGCCTCCGGCGCGGTGGCCGGCCTGGTGGCGATCACCCCGGCGGCCGGCTTCGTCGGCCCGATGGGCGGCTTGGTCATTGGTTTGCTGGCTGGTATTATCTGCCTGTGGGGAGTGAACGGCCTCAAGCGCCTGATCGGCGCCGACGACTCGCTCGACGTGTTCGGCGTGCACGGCGTGGGCGGTATCCTGGGTGCCTTGCTGACCGGCGTGTTCGCGGCGCCGTCGCTGGGCGGACAAGGCGTTTTCGACTACGTTGCCAACAAGGCATCGGCGGACTATTCGATCGGCGGCCAGGTGCTCACGCAGCTGACCGCGGTCGGCACCACCATCCTGTGGTCGGCCGTGGTGTCCTTCGCTGCCTACAAACTGGTGGACCTGGTGATCGGTCTGCGCGTACCGGAAGAAGAAGAACGGGAAGGGCTCGACATCACGAGCCACGGCGAATCCGCCTACCATTCCTGATTCACATTTTTGCTCCGGCCCGCGCAAGCGGGTTGTTCCAGGCGCCCCGCGGGGCGCCTTTTTGCTTTCCAGGACACTGCCAGGGCTTTAAAACGCCGGTTCCGCCCCGACTTGTGCAGTTCATCATTTTCATCAAGCAGCCTTTAAGGACGTCTTATTCATGGTTCCCCACCTCGTCACAGCCCTGACCGGACCGCTGCTCGACCTCGAAAAGAAAATCCTGGCGGCAACGCCCGCCATTGAGCGCTGGTTCCGGATGGAGTGGCAGGAGCACACGCCGCCGTTCTATTGCTCGGTCGACTTGCGCAACGCCGGCTACAAGCTGGCCCCGGTCGATACCAACCTGTTCCCTGGTGGTTTTAATAATCTTGCCACCGAGATGCTGCCACTGGCGGTGCAAGCCGCCATGGCCGCGATCGACAAATATTGCCCGGACGCCCGCAACCTGCTGCTGGTGCCGGAAGGCCACACGCGCAATCCGCATTACCTGCAGAACGTGGCGCGCCTGATGCAGATTTTCCGCCAGACCGGACTGCACGTGCGCCTGGGTTCCCTGTCGCCCGAGATCACCCAGCCGACGCCGCTGGCGCTGCCGGACGGGAACATGCTGGTGGTCGAGCCGCTGGTGAGATCAAGCAATGGCCGCCGCGTGGGACTGAAGGATTTCGATCCCTGCACCATTTTGCTCAATAACGATCTGTCGGCCGGCATTCCCTCGATCCTGGAAAATATCCACGAGCAGTCGCTGCTGCCGCCGCTGCACGCCGGCTGGGCGCTGCGCAGGAAGAGCAACCACCTGGCCGCCTACGATGAAGTGGCCAAGAAGTTCGGCAAGCTGATCGATGTTGATCCGTGGATGGTCAATCCCTTCCACAGCAAATGCGGCGCGATCAATGTCGACGAAGACCAGGGCGCGGAATGCCTGGCCGACAATGTGACCATGCTGCTGGCCAAGATCCGCAAGAAATACAAGGAATACGGGATCAAGGAGCAAAAGCCGTTCGTGATCCTGAAACCGGATGCCGGCACCTATGGCATGGGTATTTTGACGATCAAGGATGCCAGCGAAGTGCGCGAACTGACGCGCGCCCAGCGCCAGAAGATGTCGGTCATTAAAGACGGCGTGGAAATCAGCGACGTCATCATCCAGGAAGGCGTGCCGACCTTCGAGAACATCAAGGATGCGGTGGCCGAGCCGGTGGTGTACATGATCGACCGCTATGTGGTGGGCGGCTTCTACCGGATTCACGCCGAGCGCGGGATCGACCAGAACCTGAACGCGCCGGGCTCGCAGTACGTGCCGCTGGCGTTTGCCCAGCAGCATGCCGTGCCGGATTTGAAGGCCAAGCCGGGGACGGCGGCGCCGAACCGCTTCTATGTGTATGGCGTGGTGGCGCGCCTCGGACTGCTGGCGGCATCGCTCGAGATGGAGCGCACGGATCCGAATCCGGAGGTTTA